>DAOQVZ010000268.1:0-1570 GCA_035341815.1 bacterium | reverse complement strand
TCCCTTCTTCCCGTTCCGTGGCTCGGGTCAACAAAAACAGGCAGGTGCGTCTCCTTTTTCAGCACGGGAACGGCCGAGAGGTCGAGAGTGTTTCTTGTAAAATGAGTATCAAACGTCCTTATGCCCCTTTCGCACAGTATAACCTGTTTGTTGCCGCCCTTGAGAATATATTCCGTGCAACTGAGAAATTCCGATATTGTCGCAGAAAAAGCCCGTTTCAAAAGAACCGGCTTGTTGACCTTGCCCACTTTCTGAAGCAGCCTGTAGTTAAACATGTTTCTCGTGCCTATCTGGAGTATGTCAGTAACTTCCATGACACCGTCAACCTCTTCTGGAGAAAGAACTTCGGTGACAACCGGGATGTTGAATTTTTTCTTCGCTTCCCTTAGAATCTGGAGTCCCTCGAATCCGAGGCCGTCAAAGGAATAGGGAGAAGTTCTGGGTTTGAACGCCCCTCCCCTAAGCATTTTGGCTCCCGACGCCTTTATGAGCTCTGCCGTCTTAAAAAGCTGCTGCTTGCTTTCAATAGAGCACGGGCCGGCAATTACCGTAAGGTTATCTCCTCCTATTTCAAGACCGCCTACCCTGATTATTGTATCTACGGGACAGAATTCACGGCTTGCCAGTTTGTATTCTTTCAAGATGCTGATTACATTTGCGACCCCTGGAAGTATTTTAAAAACTTCGTCGGACACCCCCCTTGTATCTCCGATAAGGCCTATTATTGTTTTTTCAGCACCCTTGCTGTAATTTATGTCAAAACCATATGACTTAACTTTTTTTATTACTCCGTTAACTTCCTTTTTTGTTGCAGTCGCATTCATTATAATGATGTCAGCCATATAAACCTCCGGTTATTACCGCATGTTGAATTCATTCTATTGGATAGGAGCCAAGAACCTTGATAAAAACGCTTTCCTTTTCCAGTTCGCAAAGAACCTCTTTGATTCTATTATCATCTTTATGGCCGATGAAATCAAAAAAGAACAGGTAATCCCATGCTTTTTTCTTGCTCGGCCTTGATTCTATTCTTGTAAGGTTGATTTGAGATTCGGTGAAATGCCTCAGGATATCCTGAAGTGCTCCCACCTTGTCCTTGATTGAAAGTATGATAGATGTCTGGTCTCTCTCTGTCCTGCCTGAAAATTCGTTCCCTATGACAAGGAACCGGGTGATATTTCCTGCATAGTCTTCTATCCGCTCCGCAAGGACATTCATCCCGTAAATGGAAGCGGCCGTTATTGAACCTATGGCTGCCGCCTTTTTTTCCTTGCCAGCCCTCTCGGCCGCTTTTGCCGTGCTTTCGGCTTCTATTATCTCGGCATGGGAAAGGTTTTCCATAATCCAGTTCCAGCACTGGGATACAGGCTGAGGGTGAGAGAACAATTTTTTGATATCTTTGATTGAATTTTCCCTGGAAAGAAGGTAATGATGCACATTGAGAAGTATCTGGGAAGTTATTTTGAGACTGCTGTCAACAAACATGTCAAGAGTATGGGTAACAACTCCTTCGATAGAATTCTCCACTGGAATGACTCCGTAATCCGCCCTGCCCTGTTCAACCTCCCTG
>DAOQVZ010000267.1:0-1576 GCA_035341815.1 bacterium | reverse complement strand
GCATAATATGCCATGGGATATATTTATCTCTTGACATACTTTTTCATAGATGACAATCTTCCTTAACCCGGCTGCCGATTTTATAAATCTTCCAGGCAGCCGGCCTGCTGGGCGCCGTATACATCCCTGTCCCCGGGAGCCCCCGAACTGACGTTCCTGGGGAAAACTATCTTTACGGCGAGTGCGGGCGGAAAAAGAAATATATTAACCTTATCTTCTGCCACCATGTAACGTTCGGACACAACTTTTTTATTTATAACCCCTGACTTTACCGCCCCGTCAAACTTTTCCCTTGTCTCAAACATTATGTCCACGGTTATGAGAAAAGGGCCTGCATTCTTACTGCGGAAAACATCGGCTTTCTGGTATAATTTTTCCACTTTAATCATATCTCCCTGAATTCCACGGGGAAAAATTCTCCCGCATTCTCCACTTCCATAAGGTGGTATACCTTGAATTCATATATGGCCCCGCCCGAAAAGTCAGACGGCGAGAAAGGGAAAGCGATGTTGCCGGCGGTTGATTTCCTGCCTTCAAACCCGAAATGAAGCGCCAGGGAACGGGCAAGGGCGCAAACGGTATCAGCCTTTTCCTGCGTTTGAGCTATACCTTCAATTAAAATGCCCGCTTCGTGTATAGGTTCTCCTTTCAAAGGTTCAACACTGCCCAGAACCGCATCCCTGCCGTAAAATCGGAAGTTGAGCATGTATCCTTCTTCGACAATATCCGCAGGCAGCATATCCCTTGTTTTTTCAGAAACGTATTTTTCCATGTTATCAAGGTTTTCAATAACATCCCTGCTTCTTATTCCTCCTATCGATATGGTGTGATACCCCCGCTTCACAACGCCTTCAAGTTTAACCGTCTGAAGGCCGTCGCAGGTTTTAAAACGGCTTCCCGAAACCCTAACCCTGCGGCCGTTCTTCTGTTCAAAAGCAGATCCCGAAAGGTCAACGTAACCCTCCGGCTCGTAAAATCCGAACGGGCTCGCCTGCTCGTAAAGGCTGTGCGCGGCAACCGAAATCTTCGTACATCTTCTTGAAGGGTTTGCCGGCTCCACTTCAAAATAATCTCTGGTAATACTTCCGCACATGCAGTCGCTCGCGGAAGCGGGAATACCTGCCAGCGCGCCGCATTCAAGTATCTTGGCAAGATGGTATGAAAGGCCGGGATCATAACCGTTCATTATGGGATATGCCGCAAAAACAGCCGTGTCGCAGGCCCGGCCGGCAAGTATTATATCGGGCTTTCCCTTGAGTGCTTTAATAAACGGGTCCACCCCCATCTGGCCCACTATTCTTACTGTATTGTCGACAATATCCGGAGTAAGATGAGGAACCGTTTCTCCAAGAGGTTTTATTCTATTTTCCTTCAGTGCTTTTTTTACAACTTTTTTCTCTATCTCTGCATGTATGAGGGCAAGCCTGAAAGATAAACCTCTTTCTTTTGCTATCTCTTTTATTATCTCTTCGGCAAAACGCAGATGGGGTTCACCGCCGGAGGTTCCGACGCTTCCTATTACCAGGGGAATGCCTGCTTCCACGGATGCTTCAATGGCAAGTGACAGGTCTCTCCT
>DAOQVZ010000266.1:0-1603 GCA_035341815.1 bacterium | reverse complement strand
AGAGGTTGCCTGTGGACAAGAACAAGTGTATTTGTCTTCCTTGCAGAAATCAAATGAATCGCGAGAACTGTTTTGCCAGACCCAGGGGGAGCGACAAGGATACCTATATCATGCTCAAGCATTATTTTTGCCGCATCTTCTTGTTCTTTTTCAAGTGTCCCGTTGAATTTAAAATCTGTGTGGCTGCCTGTTATCCTCTCATCCTTTAAATTGATTTTGATACCGTATTGACTGCATAGAGAAGCCAATTCATCGAGACAACCCCTCGGTAAAGTCAGATAGTCATCAAGAAGTTCCGAGCAGCATATTACTCTCGGAACGAGAGAAGTGGATTTCCGAAGATTCTGCAGTTTGTAAAATTGGGGGTTTTGAAAAGCTGCCAGCCGTTTTACCTGATTAAGAAACGGTGACGGCATATTCTTTGTTTCCATGTATAACCTGTCAGCTGAAACAATATCAATAGAAGACGGCAAAGAATCCATAATGAGCGGTTTTTTGCTTTTTCCGGAAGGCAATCTCTCCCACGGAGGTTCTTCTTCCGTTGTTTCTTCGAATCCCGCCCTGACACCTATGATTTTACCTGCGACAGATGCATCCGCTGCCAACTCTTCTGCCTGTTTTACCGGCATTCTGCCAATTTTTGACAGAAAATCCCACTGGTCGTCATAGCACTTGCCGTTTTCATCAATAAAAAGCGTGTTCCCTTTTGCCGCTGCGTGTTTTTGGAAAGGCAGTGCAATCAGATTCCCCAGTCCTTCCTGCGGGAGATTGTCCTGGTTGGGGAAAATCCTGTCATAACTTCCCATGCTCATCCTGTAGCAGCTGTTCATGGTTTCGGTTATAAGAAAACTGCCCATCTGCCGGGCAGTTCTTGCCGGCACTTTATCATGAAAAAATATCCAGGCATGCGCACCGTTTCCGGACCTTGACCTTTCTATACCTGTCGGCACATTATGTTTTCTGCACGTTTCTTTGAAAGTGAAGACATTGTCTTTCCATCCTTCTCCGTCAAAATCAACAGCCAGAAAATAACACGAGTCGTCGGGCAGCATAGGGTAGATACCGATAACCTGTTTGCCTGCAAGATGTCCGGAGAGAATTTCAGTTGATAAAGGCACGTATTCTTTGTAAACGCACTTGGAACACTTTATTTCCGGTTTTCTGCATTTGCCTTCTACCCATTCGTTTTTACACACAGGGCTGTAACCCTTTTTTGAAGGATTTTTCCGGCTTTGCCAGAACCTGGCAAAGACATCATCGCGTCCACGGAAAAAACTGTGGAAAAGTTTTATTCTTTCTGTCTGTGAAATCAGCGATTTATTTATTGTGGTAAGAGGGTCAAAAGCGATGGCAGTATTTAAAGAATCAGGTATTGATGCCGCGCTATTTCTCTGAAGTTTCTAAAGACTGGCAACAAGTTGCCGCCGTTCTTCCTCAATTCGGCTCAACCTGCTTTTTATGGCGTCTATTGAATCTGGTTGCTCATTATGATTATTGTCACTATTCAACTTTCACTCCGAATTTTGATTCTTCAGATTATTGCATGGTTTTATGTCTTGGGAAACAGTTCGGCCAGCACGGCGATGAAATCATCTAACTGAAA
>DAOQVZ010000265.1:0-1637 GCA_035341815.1 bacterium | reverse complement strand
ATGACACCCGAATAATTGTACCAGTTCATAAAGATATTTCTCTCACAGAAACCGAATTCTCACTGTCCCTCTGTTCCCTTGCGTCCTCCGTTGTGTCAAACCCGCCGTAAATCGATATGCCGGATTTAAGCGTAAAAGGTCCGATATAAGTACCTGCAGCTACCCAGAGCTCATCTCCTTCCGATGAGAAATTTATCGCCGTTTAAAGGTCCGTATACGCATCGGCCCAGGTAGTTCCGTTATTGCTTCCTGAGGCATTATTATCAACCCTGACGACAGCAGGAAAGGATAATGCTGGAAATGACAGGAACGCGGCGATAATCAAAGCTCTCTTACATTTTTGAGTAAATACCATATCTTATCCTTCTTTTTGCGAAAACCAGGGCTTTCGCAGGGTTAATATTCATTCCTCTTCGGGTATCTCCTGGGGCCTACAGTAGGGAGGCAGTAGGTCTTCCTTCTCTCTCTTCGGCCAGGGTATTAAGAAAGCCGCCACACGTTTAAGAATTTCAGGTTCTGACAGACGTATCATGTCGTATGCAATGAGAAAAATATTTCTATCCTCATAAAAGGTTGAAAAATCAATCTCAAGGAGGTTCAGTCCGTCCGGCTCTTCAAAACCTGCTTCCCATCGGACCTCGTTCTGCTCAAAGGCAATCGGGTCTCCGCCGCTCATGGAATATTTGCCCGAAAAGAGAATATACGTGCTGTCATCCTGCCTGAATGCTGGAACTATCGAACCATATATCACGGCAGGAGGTGTCTCCCCCTGTTTCGGTTCTTCATATACATAAGTCTCGTTGTCCAGGGCGAAAACCTTGCCAAGCCCTTCCATGCTCCACTTAATCGTTTCTCCTCCGCTCTTTGTTTCTAATTCATCGGGAGGCCCGAGCATGACAACGGCCTGCATCTCGGTATCATCCTTGAAAACAAAAACAACCCTCAGGGCATAGACCCTGTCGGCCTGGGGAATATTGCAGAAAACCGAAAAATCACCCGTGTCGTCTATTGCCCAGTTTTCATCGTCCACTTCAACCTCGACACCCTGCCAGTCAAAACCGTTTACCATCTCCTGGAGATAGGTATACTTGAAAAGTTTTATATCTTTTACTCCTCCTTCGAATTTTCTCGGCCCCTTCCAGTTAAGAGTTCCAAGTATGGTAACATCCCCGTCTTCTTCCGTCTCGAGTGGTTCGTCTTCAACCGGATATGTGAAGGTTACCTCCGGCGGGTCGTAAAGGGGATTTGTTTTGAACCCAAGCGCTTCGAAAGTTTTCCTTGCTGTATCTTGAGCGTGAAATTCGTAATAGGACTCGTGGTCAACCCCATAACCAAGTGAATATGCTGATGAAGGCGAGAGACCGAGGCCTGTCATGCTGGCAAGGGGCACGGCTCCGTCGCTTTCATGCTCAGCCCAGCCGTAGAGAATGTTATTGCCATTGTCAACGAGAAACCTGTTTATGGTAGCCCCAATAGCTATTTCTCCAAGCTGAAGGTACCCTACCAGCTCTTTTACTCCCATATCGTCTATCTGGTCGGCAGGCATCCCCTGGTGGGTTAGCCCGTACATGAAGGTATATTTTCCTCCCCGGTTATCCTGTGCATTGAGCTGTTCCAGCCTCTGGTTGTATATGAGT
>DAOQVZ010000264.1:0-1676 GCA_035341815.1 bacterium | reverse complement strand
GTTGTGAATATCTGTATCTCTGAAACCGTTCCCATAACTCCCCCCGCCTGAATAAAATCACCGACTTTGAACGGTTTGAAAACAATGATTAAAACACCGGCGGCGAAATTTGAGAGAGAACCCTGCAAAGCAAGGCCTACGGCCAGGCCTGCGGCGCCTATTACTGCGATAAAAGAGGTTGTCTGTACGCCCAGCTTGCCAATCGCCGCAATTATGACAAAAACAAGAAGAACCACGTATACAATATTCCTGCCGAAAGAAGCCAGGGTTTTTTCTCCGTTGGTTTTCATTATCAAACGCTCTGCAGTGTTCGATAAAAAGCGTGCTATCCATTTTCCTATTACGAAAATAAGCACTGCCGCAATAATACTGACTCCGTACTGTATTATATATACATGCATCTGCTCCATTATCTTTTCCATTTTTCCCTCCATTAGTATTTTTAAAACGGCCATTTAAGTTTTGCTGCTATAGCTTTAACATTTTATCACATAACTTTCATCATTAAAAAACATGCATTCAATCAAATTTTTTTAAGAACAATTGATATCCTTTCGTAACATTACCATTCGGATTGCAAATCTGACGGAAGCGGTTATGATGCACCCAACGGCCCCAATGACATTGATGCGGGAGATTCAGGCCAGGGCTACGACGAGCCAGCTCCTAATTCGGGAGACGGAATACCTGATGGACCCGGAAGGTAATAAGAAAAACACATTTTTTCGCTCTCGTGATTTTGTCAGTCTTCATAATGATGTTTGATTATTTTACCTTCAGACATGAAAACGACGTCTTCACAGAAATTCGTGGACAGGTCCGCCACTCTTTCAAGGGAACGGGCTATACGCATAAGATGCAAAGCCCTTTCAATGGTTGCAGGGTCCGCCATCATGTAAGTAATCAGCTCCCTTATAACCTGGTCGCGCAAGTCATCTACCATATCATCCCTCACGCATATTTCCCTGGCAAGAACAGCATTATTGTTTATAAATGAGTTTATACTGTCTTTCATCATTCCTGTGCTCAAATCAGCCATTCTCGGTATGTCTATGAGTTTTTTGACGGCGGGCTTCTTTATCAGGTAAGAAGCGCTTTCAGCTATATTTACCGCCTCGTCTCCTATCCTTTCAATATCGTTGTTTATTTTCATTATCATAAGCACTGTGCGCAGGTTTTTCGCTTTCGGCTCGTACCTGGCAATAAGTTCTATGCATTTTTCTTCTATCTCTATCTCCAGGTTGTTTGCTTCTGTTTCGTATTCAGTTATTATTTTCTGCAGTATCACGTCATCTTTTTCCATAAGTCCCGCAATGCTTTCCTCTATCATTCTGGCAGCAAAAGAGGCGTAGCTCACTATGCTTTCCTTCAACACGGTTATATCATGTTCTATCATTTTTCTCCTCCCGTTATTATCCGAATTTTCCTGACAGGTATTCCTCTGTCCTTGGGTCAGATGGCACGGTAAACAATTTTTCGGTTGTCCCGTATTCCACGAGTTTGCCGAGATACAAAAATGCCGTATAGTCGGAAACCCTTGCCGCCTGCTGCATGTTGTGCGTAACTATGACAATGGTATAGTTTTTCTTCAGCTCGGTTATCAGGTCCTCTATTTTTTTCGTGGATATCGGGTCGAGACTCGCACAGGGCTCGTCAAAAAGAATTACCTCCGGCTC
>DAOQVZ010000263.1:0-1742 GCA_035341815.1 bacterium | reverse complement strand
GGAAGGACCGATTGGGAAACAAAACATACGGCAAACACCTGCAAAGCCTTGACAGGGTCGGGAATAATCCTGACACATACAAAAGCAAAAAAGAAAGCGGAGAGAACGACAGGGCTGGTCATGTCCGCAGCCATACGAATAAAAATCTGGTAAGCCTTGCTACTGTTGTCCGGATTCACTTGTCTTCTCCCGTAGATGTGTTCAAGGGTGCGGCATCTCCTATGACGGCATCGTAAACGTTTGTGAAATAGTCGTGTATGAACGCTCCACCCACAAGTTCAAAAACCTTGCTGTCGGGCAGTTCTACAATCGCGCTGAAAGTCATTTCTCCTTCACTGTTCAGGCCTATCCTGTTTAAAAGCGCCGGAAGAGATATCTCTTCTCCCGTCTGCAAAATAAAATACCTGTAACTCAAGGCATGCAGTTCCAGATAGTCTATGATATTCCACACGTCCAGCCCCCTGTCTTCAGTTTCATTCTTCCATATGATTAAATTTTCATCGTCCGTTCTAACTGCCTTTATGTAAACTCCTATGAGATTGGGGCTGTTGAGGAGGTTCATATTGGCAAACGAAAAAAGGTTCTCCTTTAGAAGGGGAACCCTTATGGGCTGGCCGAAATTGAACCCAAGCATGTTCTCAACAAGAAGCACCTGGCTGTCTCCGCCAAAAGCCGGATACATATCGTTGTATGTGTCTATCAGCCTGAACCCGTTGTTCTTCAGGACGTGCTCTATAAACTGTATATCGGTCACGCCTGCGATCGCCGTCTGGGCTCCGCCCTTTTCTGTATCCACAAGCACGTTTGCATCAAACTCTCTGACAAAATCCGCATGAACCAGAGGCAGGCCGGTCTGAGGGTCTTCGGTAATACCGTTTTCGTTCACCACTATACCGCCTTCCTCCTTTACTGCCGGAAGAAGAGAGGGAACGTCTGCCGGGTCATCCTGCATGAGATCCGCGTGAGCGGTGGCTATGATATCCATGCCGAAAGGGTAAGTTCCGGCATCGGCAATGGCAAAATACATCTGCGTATTTTCGTCTCCGTTGCCCGGCAGGAACATTTCCCCCTTCCCGCAGTCTTTGTAATATAGATTGAAAATAACGGAAGTATAGGGTGAATAAGACATTCTTGCAGTTACTGTCTTGCCCTCCCATAATGTCCATCCGCCATTAACCAGCAAGTCTATTAAGACCTGGTTAACAGGGTCAACCGCCATGTATAGGGTTGCCGGCCTTAAAAGGTCGAAAGTTAGAAATTCTTCCCCTGTCCAGCCCGCGTCAGCCACCCTTGTTCTTAAGATTCCCCTTCCTCCAATCTCTTCAGGGAAAGCGGTTATCCTGAAGGAACTGGCGGCTCCACTGCCGCGGTATATCCGGGCTCCCAGTTCAAGATTTCCCGTGTTACGCTGGTCGTATGTGTCCGAGGCCCCTTCCGCGGCCGATATATCCTGCATGAGCCCTGAAATCGCAGATATCAGTTCCATGGTAATCTTAAAATCCGTACGGTTCCAGTTCCAAGGTTCGAGGAAAATGGAGAGAAATTCCGTAAGATTTACTCTTTCTCCTCCTTCGTACGTGGAATTATAAATCTGCTGGCTGAGGTATGCCTGGAACTGCTGTTTTGTTATAAAAAGATTGAGAGGGAAAGGTATGCTCGCATAGTAACCATCCACCATTTCCTGCGCCCCTTCTTTCATCTCGCTCTTGTAAGAACCCCCCGCTGTTATATAAACATCGCTT
>DAOQVZ010000262.1:0-1755 GCA_035341815.1 bacterium | reverse complement strand
AAAGGAAAGTCTCAGGCTGCTTTGGGAATATCTTCCCAAGATTAAAACCAGTATAGATGATATTGAGATTAAGGAAAAGATATTACTGGCTTCCCTTCTTGCGGGATTTGCGATAAACAAGACAGGAACGATAATAGTTCATGGGATGGGATATTCCCTCACGGTAACAAGGAATACGCATCACGGCACGGCAAATGCACTGCTTCTGCCTTACGTATTTGAATATCTGAAGAAAAACGGTTATCATAGTGAGCTGACCGAACTTGAAGAAATATGGAGAGATACGGGAGAACTGAAAAGTTTTGTAAGAGGACTGGGTCTGCCTTCAAAATTGAGCGAGCTTGGAGTAACCAGGGAAGAAATTGACAGCCTGACAGAACTTAGCGTTCTCGGAACCCAGAGGGCGGTGAAAAACATGAAGATGCCGCTCGGGTTTGCCGAATACAGGGAAATGCTCCTCAAAGCCTTATAAAAAAGAATTTTTACTCTGAAATGCTTCTATTCAGGATCTCAAACCGAGACCCTGAGTATAAACATCTCAGGGTGACAAGAGAAAAGGGTGGCTGTTTATCCCGTATTTGCAGCGGTGCCCCGGATTGAGCTTTTTGTAGCGGTGTCCCTGACGGGATAAATACATGAATAGCAAGGGACAAGCGATTTATCGCACGGACGAACATTATTAGTACGCTGTTTATACCAGAGTATTTGACAATGGCTTAAGTACTACAAACAGGAGGGAGAAGATGAAAGTTAAGCTTACAGATATGACCTTGAAAGAAGTCAGGGATGAAGGCAAAATTGAAGTGGCAGTCCTCGGTTGGGGGGCGACGGAACCTCATAACCTGCACATCCCCTACGGATGCGACGCTTTTACCGTGGAACGGGTGGCAGAGATAAGCGCTCTCAAGGCAAAAAAGAAGGGAGCAAAAGTAATAGTTCTTCCCGCAATGTATATCGGAACAAACTCCAACCATTTCGGATTTCCCCTGGTTATGCATTTCTCTCCCAGCACCCAGCAGAAGATGCTTGCTGATATTCTCTGGTCCCTGGAAAATAGCGGTATAAAGAAATTTCTAATAATAAACGGCCACGGGGGCAACGAATTCAAGGGAATCCTGAGAGAGTTTTTCGCGAAAACCGGCGTGCAAATATTTCTATCCAACTGGTGGCAGGTAAGAGAGGACGTGATAAACGATGTTACCGAAGATAAGTCAGGGGAACACGGCAACGAGTTTGAAACATCATGCTGCATGCATTTTTTTCCCGAGCTGGTTCACCTTGAATGGGCGGATGAAGGAAAAGTCAGGGAACCCAGGATTTCGGGCATGAAGAATGGACAGGTATGGATGACCAGACCATGGCCCGCCCTTACCACTAACGCGGGACATGGAAATCCAATGAAATCAACGCCCGAAAAAGGAAAGAAAATCATTGATGCGGCTACAGACGCTCTCGGAGACATCATAAAGGAAATATCAGACGCCGTTATAGACGAGAAATTCCCATACTGAAATGAAAACCATGCATTTTGCTTCTTACAAAAAACAAGAGAAAAACTTTGCCCTTGGAATAGGCAAGTTCGATGGACTCCACCTGGGACACCGGATAATCCTGAAGAAAATCCTTGACGAATCAGCAAAAAATTCACTTATCCCTGCCGTCTTCACATTCAGGAATTTTCCGGTGGAATTCATGATTTACGGATGGGAAGAAAAAACAGCCCTTTTGAAGCAGGCTGGAATAGAATTATGCGTC
>DAOQVZ010000261.1:0-1826 GCA_035341815.1 bacterium | reverse complement strand
CCCGATAACAAGAAAGAAATCATACCCAATTCCCAGGTTACGGCTGGAAACATAACCAATTTTAGCGCTGTCGATAAAAGGCGCGTGGACCTTGTTTTCAGCATCTCCTACAGCGACGATATCAAGGCGGCCAGGGAAGTTCTTAAAAATGTTGTTTCTGCTGATTCGAGGATTCTCCGGGAACCCGAGCCTGTAATTGCAGTGTCCGAATTGGGAGACAGCTGCGTAAAACTTGCATGTCGTCCCTGGGTAAGGCCCCAGGATTATTGGGACGTTTATTTTGAAACGCTGGAGAAAGGCAAGATAGAACTGGAAAAGAACGGAATGGAAATTCCTTTTCCACAGCAGGACATTCATTTATACCAGGGAAAAAAATAAAGCCTTTGAACTTTGACAAGCTGCTGTTGGTTCCTGATTGCGGGGAAAATCAAAATATTATTGCGGTAAAATCGGATTTGTCATGGATAAAATTTTCTGGATGCCTTTTGCAGAGGCCGAAACATTCATGGTAAAGGTGTTTGAAGCACTCGGAGTGCGGGAAGAAGAAGCCCGCATATGTGCCGATGTTTTGATAACGGCAGATAAACGGGGCATTGATTCCCACGGGGTCGGAAGGCTTAAACCCATATATTACGACAGGATAAGGGACAGCATTCTGAATACGGAAACCAATATTGAAATTGTAAGGGAAGGGCCGACAACTGCGGTTATTGACGGACATGACGGTATGGGATTTGTCATAGCCAAAAAAGCAATGGAGATGTGCATTGAAAAAGCAGGGAGATTCGGCATGGGAATGGCGGCTGTCAGAAACTCGAGCCATTACGGGGCTGCGTGTTACTATCCCTTGATGGCTGTAAAAAACGGCATGATAGGAGTTACGGGAACAAATGCCAGGCCTTCAATGGCGCCTACTTTCGGAGTGGAAAACATGCTCGGCACAAATCCCCTGACTTTCGGTATACCCACCGATGAAGAGTTTCCTTTTGTAATAGACTGTGCAACTTCAATTACACAGAGGGGGAAAATTGAAGTCTTTTCGAGGGAAGGAAAGGGAATCCCGGAAGGCTGGGTTGTGGGTGAAGACGGCAATCCCAGGACTGATACAGATAAGATATTGAAAGATTTGGTAAAAGGCAAGGCCGCCCTGACGCCTTTAGGGGGCATCGGGGAAGAAACCGGCGGACACAAAGGATATGGCTACGCCGTCGTTGTGGAAATATTGTCTGCCGCCCTGCAGGACGGAAAATTCCTTAAGAGCCTCTACGGGTATGACAGAAACGGGAAAAAGATTCCATACAGCCTCGGCCATTTTTTTATCGCAATCAACGTGGAATTTTTTATCGGGCTTGAAAGGTTCAAGAAAATCGCAGGAGATATCCTCAGAGATTTGAGAAATTCAAAAAAGGTTCCAGGCCGTGACAGGATTTTCACGGCAGGGGAAAAAGAGTACATTGCATGGAATGAAAGAAAGGACAGGGGAGTCCCCCTGGGCAGAGAACTGAGAAAACAGTTCGTCCAGATGAGGGATGAATTAAAACTTGATATGAAATTCGGATTTGAGTCTGAACAATAGCATGCCAGCCTGTTTCATGCTAAATATCAAACTGTTTATTGGAGTTTTTCCAAATGTCTTTTACCGCAATAGCTCTCTTAATTTTATCCGCTTTCACCCATGCGGGATGGAACCTGCTGAGCAAAAACAGCAGGCCTTCCGGGGTCTTCTTTTTTTTTGCCGTGGGTTTTGCCTCAATCTGCCTTTTTCCTGTTTTTTTGTCATTCCGTGAAGAATTAATCCTGATACCCCGGGAAGTCTGGGCCATGGT
>DAOQVZ010000260.1:0-1881 GCA_035341815.1 bacterium | reverse complement strand
AAAAAGGCGTCTTCGGCCTTATAATGCATGATTGGTCGAGGAAACTTTTTGATGAACTTATTCCACTTCCCCACGGAACTACTTATAACGCCTATTTCATCAGGGACGAAAAGAATGTGCTTGTGGATACGGCGGACCCTGTTAAAACGGACAAGTTGCTGGAGGGGCTTAAAGACCTGAAAGTTGACCGTCTGGATTATATTGTGTCAAACCATTCCGAACAGGACCATTCGGGAAGTATCCCCGCACTGCTTTCAAGGTTTCCGGCATGCAGGGTTTTGGCCAGCGAAAAGGCATCGGATTTTTTGAAGTCAATGCTTCTTGTCCCGGAAGACAGAATTGTGAAAGTGAAGGACGGGGAGGTTTTATCCATTGGCAGGAGAACACTCAAGTTTCTATATGCCCCGTGGGTTCACTGGCCCGAGACAATTGTCACCTTCTGTCCGGAGGAAAAGATACTCTTTTCATGCGACCTTTTCGGGTCTCACCTTGCAGCGGGGAGTTTTTACGCATGCTGCAGCGAGAATCTCTACCGCTCTGCAAAAAGGTACTATGCGGAAATAATGATGCCTTTCAGAAATAATATAGAAAGGCACCTGGATTTTATCAGGGAACTTGCTCCCGCAATCATTGCCCCGAGCCACGGTCCTGTTTACGATAATCCTTCATTTATAATGGAGGCATATAGAGACTGGGTTTCTGGAGAGTTGAAAAACCGGGTTGTTGTATCTTACGTTTCAATGCACGGCAGCGTGGAAAAAATGGTGGATTATTTTATCGACAGCCTCCTTAAAAAAGGGACAGATGTAAAGCCTTTCAATCTTACCGGAGCCGATACGGGAGAACTTGCAATGTCTCTTGTTGATGCTGCCACCCTGGTGCTCGGCATGCCCATGGTTCTCGCCGGGCCTCATCCATCTGCTTATTATGCTGCATACCTGTTCAAAATTCTCAGGCCCAGGACAAAATTCATTTCAGTGATAGGTTCTTATGGCTGGGGAGGGAACATGCTGAAGATGATAACCGATATGCTGGCTTCCCGGGATCTTGAGGTACTGGAGCCCGTTCTGGCAAAGGGGTATCCCGGGGAAGCAGATCTTGCAGGACTTGAAAGACTTGCCGGACAGATATCCGAAAAACATGGACAGCTTAACCTTAAATAAAACCAGGGGAGGAAATTATGGGTGTTTTTTTTGATGTGAGCGAGATTTTCCAGTTTGCCGTGAGAATAGAGGAAAACGGCGAGAAATTCTACAGGAAGGTTGCCGAAAAAAGCGTGGAAAAAAAAGTTAAAGATTTTTTCATTTTTCTTGCTGATGAAGAAGTAAAGCACAAAATGACTTTTTCAGGCATGGTAGAACAGGTAGAAAAGTATGAGCCTTCGGAGACTTACCCGGGGGAATATTTTCAATACCTCAGGTCATATGCAGACAGCCTTGTTTTTCCGCCTGAAATAGAAAAGGAGATAAACTGTTCAGGTGCAATGGGCTGTATAATAGATTTTGCCATAAGACGCGAGCTTGATTCCATTATGTATTACCTCGAAGCAAAGAATTTCGTGAAAGAGGCACAGCATAAGACGCTTGACAAGATAGTGGAGGAGGAAAGGCGTCATTTCGTAAAGCTGTCGCAGTTTAAAAAAGAGTTGGGCATCCATGTTTAACCGGCAATTGAAAAAAATCTAATAAAGGGAGGCGGTAAAATGAATATGGACAGGAAATTGCAGGACGCTTTTAATGAACAAATAAAAAACGAACTCTATTCAGCGTATCTCTATCTATCGATGGGGACATATTTTGACGCGGCGGGGCTGAAAGGATTTGGCCGCTGGATGAAAGGACAGGCAAAGGAAGAGTACAGCCATGCCATGAAGCTTTACGA
>DAOQVZ010000259.1:0-1917 GCA_035341815.1 bacterium | reverse complement strand
GGTAAACGGGGTAACTGAGAAAAGAGATAAATCAAAACCCCTCACCTTGGGAAAATATCAAGGAAGAGTTCCCCGGAATTGCCCGGGGTAAACGGGGTAAAGGAGAAGATATAATGGGATATTGGGCAGATGAAAACATGAATAAGGTTCCTTGCATAAAGATTGTCCCTCCGGGACCGAAATCAATCGGGTACCACAACCGCGCCAGTTCTTTCATGAAGGGATATTCCAGCCAGGTGAGGCTTTTCCCCGTGGTTTTTGAAAAGGGTCACGGGTGCACCCTTACAGACGTTGATGGAAACACGTACATAGATTTTTCTTCGGGTATCTATGTCACCAGCCTGGGACATTGCCATCCAAAGATAAGCGAGGCCGTTGCAAAACACGCCAGCCAGCTGATGAACTGCCACGATTTTACCACGCCGGTAAAAACCGCCCTTCTCGAGAAACTGGCTTCTCTGACTCCGGGAGACTTGAACGGCATACAGTTGTACGACAGCGGCACTACAGCGGTTGAAGCAGGTCTCAGGGCCATAAGGGCGGCAACGGGGAAATTTGAATTCATATCATTCCACAGGGACTTCCACGGCAAAACCATGGGGGCTGTCAGCCTTGCAAGGGTCGACAGGACGCAGGGCATGAGGGCTCCCGGATTCTTTCTTGTACCGAGGGGATACTGCTACCGTTGCGCCTTCAAGATGAAATACCCGGAATGCGGCCTCCACTGCGTGGATTACATAGAGACTGTCATAAGGGAAGAAACATCCGGCCAGGTTGCAGGCATAGTCATGGAACCCGTCCAGGGATGGGGAGGTTCCATTGTACCCCCGGACGGCTGGATACAAAAAATCAAGCAGCTTTGCACAAAGTATAACATGCTTTTCATGGCAGACGAGGTTTTAACCTGCATGGGAAGAACGGGAAAGATGTTCGCCATGGAAAACTGGGATACCATACCGGATGTGCTGACTCTCGGGAAATCCTTCGGCAACGGATTCCCAGTGACCGCGATGGTGCTCTCCGACAAGTACAAGGATGCACTGGAAAAGATATCGGCATCCACGAGCTACGGAGGGAATCCAATGGCATGCGCGGCAGCGCTGGCTTCGCTTGAAGTGATAGAGGAAGAAAATCTCTGCGAACGTTCTGCAGAACTGGGAAGATATATTCTCAATCTGCTCAAGGATATAAAAGCCCGCCATTCCATCGTTGGAGACGTAAGAGGTATCGGGTGCCTTCTCGGAATAGAGCTGGTAAAAGACGCTTCAACAAGGGAGCCTTTTGAAGAAGCAGGAAAACTCGTTTACCAGAAGGCTTTCAGAAAAGGCCTTGCATGGGTCCCGGCCGGCCATAACCTGAGGCTGTCGCCTCCGATTATAATGAGCAAAGAGATGGCAAAAAAGGGAATAGAAATTATAGAAGAAGCTATTGCGGAAACAGAAAAGGAACTGGGCTATTGAAAAAACACTTCCCGGTTCTTCGACTGCAAGTTAGTGGAAAAAATGTAGTCGCACTTTTAAAGTGCGCCGGAGTGAATTTTTGTAGCGGTGCGTCCTCCTTCGTTAAAACTACGGGCAGACGAAATTTATCCCGTATAACGGGACAAGTCGCATTATTTTTTTCCTGTCATCCTGAACTTGATTCAGGATCTCAAAGCGAGATGCTGAAATAAGCTTGCCCTGATATGTATCAGTTCAGGGTTCGGCATGACAAAGGGGAGAGACCCTGTTGACAGCCAATACCCGGCGGTCTTTGCGGAGTTGCGAAGGACGGTGTTCAGTCTGTAGGATGCCCTTGCCGGGACAAGCGGGGTAAAGGAATTTAAAATACTTGAAAATCGAAAGTGGAAAATAGACCGCAACCGAGAAGAACCTCAATCAAATCTCGATTTTCGATTCTCGATTGCTCTATAAACCC
>DAOQVZ010000258.1:0-1957 GCA_035341815.1 bacterium | reverse complement strand
ACCTGTCCTTTCCTTACTTTTGCGCCCCTCGAAACTCCCCGGGCAATCCCTGAAAGATGGCCGTACCATGAGTTATATCCGTTCGGGTGTCTTACTATAACCGTTATGCCAAGTCCGTCCCTTCTTCTTCCTGCCGCGGTAACAGAGCCGTCTCCTATGGAAGAAACAGGCGTACCTGATGCAGCGGCATAGTCAATCCCGAGATGAGGGCGGTATCTCTTCAAGATGGGATGAAACCTCCTGCGGGTAAAATAGGAAGATATTCTCCTGTAGTTGAGAGGGACCTTCAAAAATACCGCCTCTACGCTCTTGCCTTGCGTGTCATAGTACCCGCCCTTCCCTTCAGGCGTCTCGAAATAAAAAGCATGGAAAGTTTCTTTATCCAATGTGTAAGAAGCTGCGGATATTCTCATGTCTTTCAGAACAGTGCCATCTTTCCCAATATAGGATTCCCAGAAAATCCTGAACTCATCATCTTTACGACAGTCTGTGAAAAAATCTATTTTTGAGGCGAATATTTCTGCAAATTGTATGACAAGCTCCGGATTAACCTGTGAATTCGACATGCTTTCGTAAAGAGAACTCATTATCCTGCCTCGTGTTCCCCTTATCACCCTTTCTCCCTCCACCTTGCGCGCCGAAGCTATGTACCCGTTGTTCTCGGCGCTGGCCTCAACAACATAGAAATCAACAGGCCCGTCGTAATATATGAATTTTGCAAATTCACCTTCCCGGCCATAATGAATTTCCCACCTGTCGCCCACATTGCACCTGCGCACGTTGAAAACCTTCTTCAGCTCGGCTGTTATGGAATTCAACTCAATCTGGCCGATTCCCTGCTCTGCAAGAACGTTTCCGAGCAGGTCCCCTTCGGAGATATATCCTTCAACAACGGTGAATTGAGGTCCGCGGACGCCTGAAAACAGACCCTTTGATTTTATTTTTAATATCGTGAAAGGAAGGAAAACAAGAAGCGCCATGACAGCAAAGATTATTATTTTTGTTTTCAGGTTCACAGGCACACCTCCTTTTGGCAGATATACAGATTGAACAGCTAAGATTTCCCGGCAAGAAGCACGGAAACAAGACAGGCGCAGGCATCACCCCTGCCAATATCCCCCATGAGTTCAAAGGTTTTTGCTTTCAGCCCTATTTTCCCGGGGTCTATACCCATAAGCCCGGCAAGTTTTGTTCTGATTGCTTCAAAAAACGGCAGCAGTCTGGGTTCCTGGCAGATAATAACAGCATCTATGTTTTCTATAACGTATTTTTCCGCTTCCATCACGGATAATACCTTTTTTATAATCTCGGCGCTGTTTAGCCCTTCTAACTTCCTGTCTGTGTCAGGGAAATAATATCCTATATCAGGTTTTGCCATGGCTCCGAGGATGGCATCGCCTATGGAATGCAAAAGGGCGTCTCCGTCGCTGTGCCCCAGGAGCCCTTTATGGAAAGGAATTTCAACCCCTCCCAGAATAAACCTCCTGCCCTCCTGGAACCTGTGAATATCAAAACCTATTCCTGTTCTCATTTATATATATTATAATTTACATGGAATAAGAAGACAAAAAATGTTAAAATGACGGGAGAAAACCTTACCTGGTTGAAAAATGGACATCTGCAATGAGATTTACAGTATCCTGGATAATTTCAGCATAAAAAACCCTGTGGACATACGCATTGGAGGAGGAACTGCCTGCCCCAAGTATATTTTCACATATTCGGGGAAAAAATTCATCCTTAAGAAAAAGCGAAAAGAATTTACACCTGCCGACGTTGCGCTATTTGACCTCTCGGTCATAACGCATCTTTCAGAAAAAGGGATGCCCGTTGTTGTGCCTTCTTACTCTGCAGATTTCTCATATGAATTGTCAGAATATATTGAAGGACTGCACAACTTTACACAGGGAGACAGGGAGGAGATAGCAAGCGCTGCCTCGTATCTGGGGAAAATGCA
>DAOQVZ010000257.1:0-1974 GCA_035341815.1 bacterium | reverse complement strand
GCTTGTCACAATGTCTCCTGTACACGTTGCACACTGGGGAACGTATATCACGACCACGTCAGTCAACAAAGACAGGGCCGAAGTCTGCATGGAAACTTCCGTTGAAAACCACGCTGATAAAAAATTAACAGTCCGGCTTGAAACAACGATTTTCGACCCAAAAGGCAAACCCGTCGCTTCGGCGGAAGATACAAAAAGCGTGCTCGGGAACATTGCGTTCCGGCAGAAACTGTCTGTCAAATCACCCCTTCTATGGTCTGTCGATTCACCGGAATTATACATTGCCCGCTCAACAGTAAAAGTCGGAGACAAGATTGTCGATACCTGCGAAACATCCTTCGGCATCCGTTCTCTCAGGTTCGATCCGGAAAAAGGGTTCTTTCTCAACGGAAAAAACATGAAACTCAACGGGGTGTGCATGCACCACGACCTGGGGCCCCTGGGCAGCGCAATAAACACCTCGGCGATGAAAAGACAGCTTGCAATCCTCAAGGACATGGGCTGCAACTCCATAAGGACCAGCCACAACCCCCCTGCCCCCGAACTTCTTGAGCTTGCCGACAAAATGGGCTTCCTGGTCATTGACGAGGCTTTTGACGAATGGCGTATCAAGAAATGCGACAACGGATACCACATGCTTTTCGACAAGTGGGCTGAAAAAGACCTGCGGGATATGATAAGGCGAGACAGGAACCATCCCTGCGTAATCATGTGGAGCATAGGAAACGAGATACTCGAACAGAAGGACGCTGAAAACGGGGCCAAAACGGCAAAATTCCTACACGACATATGCAAGAGAGAAGACCCCACGCGCCCAACAACTGCTGGATTCAATTATCCTGAAGAAGCCATGAAAAACGGACTTGCCCAAACCGTGGATATCCCCGGATGGAACTACAAGCCCCACATGTACGCCAGGTATCATTCGCAAATGCCCGGTAAACCCATGTACGGCAGTGAAACAGCTTCCTGCCTAAGCTCCCGCGGTGAATATTATTTCCCCGTGGATGACGAGAGAATTTTTGATAATACATCTCTGCAGGTCAGCAGTTACGACCTGTCGGGTCCCGGATGGGCGGGTTCCCCGGACTCGGAGTTCAGGGGAGTGGAGGAAAACCCCTTTATCATGGGAGAGTTCGCATGGACGGGCTTCGATTACCTCGGTGAACCTTATCCCTACCAGGGGCAATGGCCAAGCCGGAGTTCTTATTTCGGAATAGTCGATTTGTGCGGGATACCCAAGGACAGGTTTTATCTTTACCGCAGCCGGTGGACGGATAAAGAAACCCTTCACCTGCTGCCTCACTGGACGTGGCCAGGCAGGGAAGGACAGGTTGTCCCCGTTCACTGCTACACCAGCTGGAATACCGTAGAGCTTTTTGTCAACGGCGTATCCCAGGGCATCCGCTCAAAGAATCCCAAGAACCTTCTTAACAGGTACCGCCTGGCATGGAGCGGGGTTGTTTACAAGCCAGGCGAGATAAAAGCAGTAGCGTATGAAAAAGGTAAGGCGGTAAAAGAAATCACAGTCCGCACGGCAGGTAAGCCGGCTTTAATCAAACTTCTTCCGGACATAAAACAGATGAAAGCAGACGGCGAAGAGATGGCTTTCATACTTGTTTCCCTGGAGGACGGCAAAAACAACCTCTGCCCGCGAGCCGATAACCTTGTCAGGTTCAGGATACAGGGACCGGCAGAAATAGCCGCGGTCGACAACGGCAACCCGGTATCGACAGAACCTTTCAGGGCGGATTACAGGAAAGCTTTCAACGGCAGGTGCATGGTCTACCTGCGTTCAATAAAGGGCAAAAAAGGCGAAGTGAAAGTGACGGCAGAATCGCAGGGACTTAAAACAGGCAAATTAACCCTCGCCGTTAAATAGAGTGTCTCGCAAGGGAATAAAAAGAAGTGTATTTTGCAGCGGTGCCATTTATGGCACTTCTTGTTTCGCAGGCTTCCCGTTTCACGGGATAA
>DAOQVZ010000256.1:0-1994 GCA_035341815.1 bacterium | reverse complement strand
GGCGAACGTTTTGAGGAAGCTGCGGGGGTTGACAGCCAATTAAAATCGAGATTTGAAAATAGATTTTCGGTTCTGTCTATTTTCGATTTTCAACTCATAAATGCTTTACTCCATGAGAAGGACCGCTACAATAAAAATGTAAACTGGTAGCCGCACCTTTCAAGGTGCGAAAATCGATAACGCAGGCTGAATGAAGCCTGCGGCTACAAGGTTGGATAAGATTTGAAGCCGCAACCTTTTCGCCTATTCCTCACTTGTATCAATTTCTTTATCTCATTTCAGAGAGGGGGAAAATGAAAACAAAAATTTCCGAACCTTTAACCAAAATAATGAATGAAGACGAGATTGCCGGCGAATTTCTTGTGAAGCTTAAAACAAATACCCGGGAACTGTTCATGGTTCTTGAAGAAGTTTTGAAGCTGAGAAAATATCCCACAAGGGAAATGGTTTTTGCAATAATGAAAGAGGTTGACGGGATAGAAACCTTTCTTGACGATTATGGGGCCTCTCACAATAAAAGTTTTTTTTATTTCAGGGAACTGATAGCTTCAATGCGCTGGATAAATATCGTTATTTTCCAGGGCTTGCATATCCTTGCAAGGATTGAGAGCTACAGGCTTGAGTTGACTGACGCTGAAAAGGAAACTTTCACGGAAAACCTTCGGAATATCATTAACAGGTGCCTGACCGACCTCAAGACTTTGTCGAGGGAGCTGTCCGCAGATGCTGCAAAATTCGGCATAAGAAAACCGAGGGCGAGATTTGCAGAGAAAAGAAACTTTTTGGATATTCAGAAAAAGATACTGCCACCGGATATAGATATAGTTTTTGTCAAGGCAAAAAACGAGGTAAGCATAGATATCCTTGTCAAGTTTCTTGAGAATTCAGAACTGTTCATGTCTTATTTCTGCAGGGAAAATTCAGGAATTGAATACACGGAAGAGACTCTCGAGAGATACAGGTCCATGTTTAACAGGCTTGAATCTCTTTACGATACCTACCTGCGTAACGCCGAGATAGAAAAAAAGCATCCCGACCTGAGGGGGGTAAGAAGTTCCATAGCCATTACCCTTCATCTAATGGAAATGGGAAAAGCCCTTGCGCATTATTATGAGAGGCATGGCGAAAAACTCCAGAAATACAATCCGTCGCTGAAGACATCAAAATTTGCCAACAAGGATGAAATAAAGTCTGCCATGAAAAACTTTCTCATATCATACTCCATATCATTTCTGAACAGGGGCAAGGAGTTTTCTTCCAAAATATTCAGGGATATGGGCAAGGAAGCCGACGAGTATATCTATACTACCAAAATGCTTATCGTTCAGTCGCACCGGCTTGAAGATTTCCACATAAGGCCAATAATGCCCGTAACCCAGATTGCAAATAAGTACAAGCTTGATACATACCTTTACCAGAACAGGAACAAGTATAATCTTAAAAGCGCCATAGAGATGGCCATAGCCATTCCGGATATAAGGGACGACCTTGAAAAAGGCAATATAGAAATGATGGTGCAGGGTCCCAGAAAGTCCGTGGAAGAAATCGCATCTTTCTTTAACGAGCGCTGCGGGGCAATTGAAAAGCCTATTGTCTGCGATGTTTCCTTTTCTTCCAAAGAGGTATAGCTTTTTCCGCACTTTAACGCACGATATTTATTCTTCAATGCAAGACAACCGTTTTTTCATATCCTGTGCAGTTGTTTTGAAAAGATGGTATAGATGAAGTAATAATAAAAAAAAACAGGCTGCTACTTTCATATATCAATATAAAGAGAAAAGCAGCCTGTCTTCCTTCAAAATATTATTCTTTTTATTAAATGTTTTTTTATTACTGATTGTTAATTTATTATTGAAAATTTCGATGGTGAAATTTTCTTTCTTAGGAATTGAGTTGAAATTTTTTCTGACTTCTGAATTTAGAAATTTTTTTGCGTTGTATTCATTATCTGCAAGAACAAAGAATCTATTACTAAATTCTTTGTCATCTTTGAA
>DAOQVZ010000255.1:0-1994 GCA_035341815.1 bacterium | reverse complement strand
TTTATTTTGCGGCTTTCTTTTCTATGTAGGCAATGCGCGCCTTTGCCTGTTCAATCTGCTGTGCGGGAGCGCCTTTTATTGCTTCAATCCTGCGGAATTCTGCAATGGCCTCATCGTTTTTCTTCTGAAGTTCATAACACCTTCCGATGCCGAATACGGCAAGGGCCACGCGGTATCCCGGCACCTTCTCTACCTTTTCCACCCTGCGGTATTCCTCAATAGCCTGGTCATATTTTTTCATAGTTTGCAGGCATACGCCTATCCTGTAAACAGCGTAGGAAAGGATCTCCGGTGTTGCCCCTTCCATCTTTTCCACTTTGCGGTACTCTTCTATGGCTTCTTCGTATTTTGCCTGGGACTGAAGGCAGCTGGCTATCTGGAACTGGGCATTTGCGGCAGGTGTTCCTTTTAATTCGGGCAGGACCTTTCGGTATTCCGCCTCCGCTTCAGCATATTTTTTGTCTTTCTGCAATTGCTTTGCCTCTTTCATCCCCGCAAAAGCAATCCCGCACAGAAAAATCACTGCAGTCGTTCCTGCCATAAGTTTTTTCATTTTCTCCCCCTTGATCCTTGATAAAACAGAAAATATTTTACTCCCTGTTTCAGCATAACACATTTTATGCCGGCTGTCAAAAACTGACTGGTTGGGATGAGATTTATCAGAGATTCGCAGGCTAAAGCCTGCGGCTACAAGAGCTTAAAATTGTCGCATAAATGCGACCGCTACAATAAAAACACATTAAAAGTGTAATGCTTTTCTAATATTCTCTTGAACTTTCTGAAAATCTTGATTGGATAAGTTTCCCAGTTTTTGAATTATCATGCTATGTTTTACAGTCTGCAAGATTCCAGTTACCACTGACGGATAGAGAAGGCCTGCTTCTTCCCATTGATTTATGATTGTATCGCCAAACAATATTCTTTTAACGTTACTGGTAACAGCAGCAATGATTATTTCTTGACGCTTGCCATGGTATTTATCACTGCTGATTATTAAGGCAGGTCTTTTTTTAGTCTCCGTTCCTTCAGAGAAGCTAACACTGATCAGAACTATTTCTCCCTGTTTATATTTTGTCATAGGCAGAGTCCTTTTTATTATCCCATAGTTCTGTCAAAACGGAACCTATATTTGTAGTCATTGCCGATAATTGATTTTGTTCTTCTTCCATGCGTAAACGTTCACGGATAGTTTCAAGGACATACTCTCTGATACTTTTACCTCTAAATGCTGCATATGTTTTGATTTTCCGGTGTTCTTCGGGAAACATGTCTATACTCAATCTCTGATATTTTATGTTTATTCCCATATTGTTCACCTCCCGCTTTCAAAAAAGATACCACATTTGTTAAAATGTGTCAACTCTCTCTCAAGGGATTTACATCTTCAGGGTGTCTCCCTGCCTTGTTATGGCTACTGTCGAGTCCTCCTTAATCTCCCCTGAAAGAACTTTCAGGGCGAGGGGGTTTTCGACTTCCTTCTGAATCAGTCTTTTAAGAGGTCTGGCCCCGTAAGTTTCGTCATAGCCCTTTTCTGCAAGGTATTCCTTTGCTTCTTTTGAGAATTTTAACGTTATATGCTTTTCATCGAGCCGCTTCTGGAGATATCCGAGCTGTATGTCAACGATATCAACAAGGTCTTCTTTCTTAAGCTTGCTGAAAGTTATTATCTCATCCACCCTGTTGAGAAACTCCGGACGGAAGGTGTTTTTCAGCACATCGGTTATCTTTTCCTTAACCGCCGATTCTTCCTTGAACATGGAAATATACTGGCTTCCTATGTTGGATGTCATTATGACAACGGTATTTCTGAAATCCACCGTTCTGCCCTGTCCGTCGGTCAGCCTACCGTCGTCGAGGAGTTGCAGAAGCACGTTGAAGACCTCGCTGTGGGCTTTTTCTATCTCGTCCATGAGGATGATGCTGTAAGGCCTTCTACGCACCTTTTCAGTAAGCTGTCCGCCCTCTTCGTACCCGACGTACCCGGGAGGTGCGCC
>DAOQVZ010000254.1:0-2019 GCA_035341815.1 bacterium | reverse complement strand
ATCTCCTGAGAGGAAATTCCGGGTTGTATATGAGGCGTTTTACGGACATCCTGCTTTTCCCTGAACGGACAAGCTGTATCTGGTGCATTTCTTCCCTGGTTATCATGGGCTTGTGCAGGCCTTCCACGTCTTCGCCGGTAAAAGGGTTGTGGATTATGCCGGCATAGAATTTCAGATACTTTCCGATTATACGGTCTATGATTTGCAGGGTTGTTTTACGGCCTCTTATTTCGTTTAAGCCCCGTTCGTCCAGGACCCTGGCCATTTCCGTGGCTGAATAGATTCCCCGGGCGTATTCTTTGAGGGCCTGCTGGATGAGAGGAAAGGTTCTTTCATCGGGCGGGTCGGGCTCGGTCTTTTTTTCGCCTCTTTTGGAAAAGTTCAGGCACTTGTAACCGAGAGGCGCTCTCCATGGGAAAAGCCCCTGGTTGATTTTCGCCAGCATGCCGTCTGAGCATCTTTGTTTTCTCAGGGCGTTTTCGTATTCGGCTGCGCCCGCAAGCACGGTTTCAATGAATTTTTCGGCAGGTTTGTTTCCGATGGGCTCTGAAACAGAGTAAAGGGAAACGCCGTAATCCATGAGAATCTTTCTGACGGCAAAGTGGTCTTCGGTGTTTCTGGCAAAGCGGTCAATGCGGAATACCACGAAGGCCTGGACATTGTTTTTATTCTTGCGGCAGAATTCAAGGGCTTCGAGGAATTTCTTTCTGTTGCGCATGTTCAGGTTTTTTGCAGATTCGCCCTCTTCACAGAAAAGAGCAAGGACTTCCATTCCTTGCTGTTCGCAGTATTGCCTGCAGAGTTGTTCCTGAAATGCAAGGGAGGTTCCTTTGACCTGTTCGTCGCTTGATACTCTTGTGTAGATAATGCCTTTCATAGATTTGTTGCTTTTGGTCCATCATAGCGGATATTTTCGGATTTGTTAAGCTTTCCGGACGTGCGGGATTCGTCCTGCCACTGTTTTAGAAGGATTTTTGCAAGTTCATAAAAGCCGTCCCTGATTTCTTCCGCTTCTTTGTCGGAGAGTTTTCTGTTCTTTAAAATTTCTTTTACACGTTCTACGCTTAACATACCCGGATTGTACTACGGGGGATAAAAGAATAATATGCAGTCCTATTTGCGTGAGTACGCAAGTTGGACAGAGTAGCCAGGGATTTGTCTTCCCGTAAGATAAAGTAATGAAAGATTATATCCCCGCAAGGGAACTTAAATACGGAGAGTTTTTCTGGCTGGATAAAACGGTAATCAAGCAATACGTTCCCAGGATAGGCGCCATGGGTCTGACCGTTTACGTGTTCCTTGCCGCTTTCGCCGATACAGAGCAGAAATGTTTTCCTTCCCAGGAATACATTGCGGCTCATTTGGGGTGTTCCCGCAGCACTGTCTGGCGGGCCATAAAAAAGCTTGAAAAATACGGGCTTGTGAAAAAGAGAAGGCGGGACAGGTACCGCTGTGAATATCTTTTGCTGAAAATAGACAGGTGTAAATTATTGGAACATCAGTTGCTGCAGGGATGCAACGGAGATGTTGCACCGAGGGGCACTAACAATAATGAGTTATCAATAAATATTAACAATATCGATAAGAGAAAATATTTGGAATCGAAACTGCGGGCTTATAAGGCATGGGAGAAGCGGAAATGAAAGTTTGTTTACAAGTTTACGGAGATGTAAACAAAAAGGCATACTTTGTTGACATCTGGTTTTTATTGTTTCTGGAAAAGGGGATTGTTTCTGGGGGTAATTACAAAATAGAATCTATCGGTTCGGACAGAATGAATTGTTTATACCGAATTGATTTCATCCATATATCTTTGTTGGCTGCGTTGTCGGCTTCCTCGACGTATTTAAAAATACGCCTCGTTGCCTTCTCCTTGCCGCCGTGTTATATGGCGAACTAAATCCGCTATAAAGTAATTCTGCAGCGGAACTCAAAAATGAAAATTTTTTGAGGAAAAGAGGACGAAGAGATATTTTTATGGTAAAATATACAGTGTATAAATACATGTAATAGTAACAA
>DAOQVZ010000253.1:0-2022 GCA_035341815.1 bacterium | reverse complement strand
ATCTTTTACATTCATATGATGATTAGTATTGTCTTCTTTTAAAAAGGATTTAGTACTTTTCTCAGAAAAGTATTGGTAAAGGTCGCGAATTTCTTCCTGCGGCAAAGATAGACGGAGCTGAATATGTGCGCCCCCCTGTAAAAAACCGGGTGCATATGAAAATTTCTTCAGCGTTGCAGACTTGGGCACTTCCTCGGGAAAATGCCACACAAGCTCACTATTCCATTGTGCCCGCAGGGCCGGGTATTTTCTCAAGTTATGCGTTTCACGCGGATATATATAGCACATGTAAAATCCCCAAAGAATGCATGTTATAAAAAGGACCAAAAAAACACAAACAATAATGCTCGTTTTCTTCATAGGCCTATTTAACACCCAATACAATTAAGAAAACTGTTAAAAAAATTATCATTTTATTGTCTCATGCCTCGTTGATGCTTGTGCCGCCACATACATTGCGACGTAAATGTTCAAAATTTGAGGTTTTCTTAATCTGGGAATTTCAGGATTGAAAGTCTGAAGGGGAATTATAAAAGTCCCCCGGTTCGTGTATCTCTTCAGAACATTATTAAAAGAATCCGGTTTTACTACCTGCCAGATTTCCTGAAGATATTTCTTATGCTCCATCTGCGCCATTCGAATTTTCCCATTTCGGGTTTCAGCAGTCTCCCGATAAATAGAATCAAACCTGTCTGGTTGTCGCGGATAAGAAAGAGAAATGGATGGTCTGCTTTGAAAACCGCATCTGAACATCCTGTGGGTATCGGCATGTTTGTAACCGCTGCTGCCTCTGTTCCCCGTTCATCCACCCGAATGTAAGCACTATGAATGACCTCTATATACAGGTTTTCACGCCAGGTCATACCGGAAAAATCAGCCTTTCCTGGAATAAAAGCATTTTTGATGCCAAGAGACTGCAATGATGACTTCGCGTCTATATCTTCCTTGATGGAGAACTTGGGGAGGTAAATATCAATTTCGCCTTCATCTGAAAGCTTCAATTTGTCTGTAATCCGCGCGACGGTTTCACAGGAAAATGTCTTTTCCAATTGCGGTAATCCGTCGTACTTCTTAGGCAGGATTATCAACATGCTGATATCTTTACTATAAGGCAGTTCTATTGCCTGAAGGCAGGAATCTTCGTAATAGAGAACGGCATCCGCTTTATTCATCATCTGGCAACGCATTTTCCTTCCATCCAAAAGATAGAATGGACTGCTTTTCGTCTCCCTTCTCCTGAATGGGTACGACCAATTCGCATTGAAATAAATCGTATTTACCAAAGAGAGTCGAGTTAAAGCAGGGGTGTTGTTTCTGTTCGCGATTTCCCTTATCTTCCCGTTTGTTTCCTTTGCCACCCGGTCATTGATAGTTCTGCAGGCTTTTTCAAGATTGCCGGTAAAATCAACTGTCCCTATTATCGAGTGATAATTTTTCTGAACAAAAGAGACATAATTCGGAAACAAATCATATCCTTTCTGAACCCACATGCTGTTATTGATGAAAAGTTGATATGATTTCGCAGTTTGCCGGGTATCGAGATTTTTGAACAATGTCAAGAACGCGTTGTGATAGGATTGTGAATTTTTTGGGACATACAAGACTTTCGCCATTTCTTCCGCTGTTTTGCCTCTTGCTCCGGCATATGCTGTTGCAAGGGTGATCTGCAGGCTGATTGGCGAAAAACAAAGATTGGTTTTCTGCTGAAGGAGTGTACGGTAAAAATCAATCCCGAACTTGTTGCTTGATTCAATAAGTGAATAAGTCTTGTTTTTCAGGTCGGCAGCAGACAGAGTCTCAGTAATAGAAAACCCCATCATGCAGCATAAAAGAAATGTTATGGAAATTTTTCTCATGCTGTCCCCCAGTTGAAATCTATACCACTGTATAGCATATCATAAAATAAGGTGAAAATGGAAGGAGAAGAAGAAATTGACGTTAGAAAGAAGAAAGCAGTACAATTTAAGTAGAAGAATAACCAAAAATAACTACCCGGACGGGAGGCAAAGTGTCACTTAGTTT
>DAOQVZ010000252.1:0-2028 GCA_035341815.1 bacterium | reverse complement strand
TGAAAGAGAACGGTGTTTATGGTTGCCAGCAGAGGCTTTTCTATGCGGTGGGACCAGGAAGCGTTTTTTCAACTGTTCGTGACCTGTACCGGTTCTGGAAAACATTGATGTCCGACGAAATCATGGAACGGAAATGGAGAGAACTGATGTGGTCGGACGTGATTCCGCTGGCCAGGAAAAACCATTTCTATGGATACGGCTGGCAGATCGAGTATGAAGGTCCTCTGCGCAAGGTGGGTCATGCGGGTACCATGGAGGGTTTCGGAAACCTCCTGCGATTCTATCCGCGGGAGGAAATTTTCGTGTGTCTTCTGTCTAACGCCGGATATCGCTTTTCCCAGGATAAACGCGGGATCTGCGCCGATGCAATGTACCGCGCCATCGCAGGTGAACAAGTTAAAACCTGATGGGTATTAGAATCCCCCGCAAGAGTCTTACTTTGGCGTACACCAAAGAGTAACTGTCCAGTACAGATGGCTTTAATCGCACAGCCGCAATTTTATCTGTAGAATGCTTTATATGCAGTGTAGGTGGAATATATGTCGGCCTTGCTTGTAAGCTCGTAAGGAGCATGCATTGAAAGAATTCCCGTGCCGCAGTCAACTGTATCCATATTATACCTTGCAAAAAACGCCGCAACCGTTCCTCCACCGCCCAGTTCCAGTTTGCCCATTTCTCCCGTCTGCCAGAGAACGTTGTTTCTGTCAAAAAGTCCTCTCATGAAGGCAAGGTATTCGGGGGAAGGTTCTATGCAACCTCCTTTTGCCCCGCCTGTATTTTTCAGCATTATTACGCCGCAACCCGCGCGGGCGGCATTCCTGATTTCAAACGCCTCTTTGAAATTCGGGTCAAGAAGAACATTTACATCTGCGGATATTGCATGGGAATTCTGTATCATGTTTTTAAAATCTGAAGCTTCCAGCCCGGATTTTTCCATGATTTCTTCCAGTACAAACCTGAAGAACTGGGATGTGGCCGAAGTCGCTCCCGCACTTCCTGTCTCTTCCTGGTCAACAAGCATGCAAATGGAAGTTTTTTCCGGCGAGGAAACATCAAGAATCGCTTTGAAAGCGGTATAGGAACATACCCTGTCATCCTGCCCGTACCCAAGGACCATGCTTCTGTCAAGTCCTGCATCTCTCAGCCTGCCTGCCGGTACAACATGGAAATCGCCTGTGAGAAAATCTTCTTCCGACATCCCTGAAATGTCTTTGAGGATTTTAAGGATATTATTTTTCACCTTCTCGTTTTTACTCTTTTTATCGGGCATGCTTCCCACTATAATATTCAGGCTTTCAGCAGGAAATGCCTCAGACACGGGTTTCTTCATCTGTTCCTTTCCGAGATGGGGCAGGAGGTCGGTTATGTTAAGAACCGGGTCGTCCTCCTTTTCTCCGATTGCGAATTCTTTCTTCTCGCCGTTTTTTAACACCACCGTGCCGTAAATGGCAAGTGGTATCGTCAGCCACTGGTATTTTTTTATTCCTCCGTAGTAATACGTTTTAAGAAGACAGAGTTCTTCATCCTGGTAAACAGGGCTTGTTTTAAGGTCCAGTCTCGGGCTGTCAACGTGTGCAACTATGAGCCTGCATCCTTTGACCAAAGGTGTTTTACCCATGGTTCCCATCATCAGGAGCTTTCCCTTGTTTACCTTGTAAAAGCTGTTGCCTGGAGACAGTTTTTTGTAGCTGTCAAGGGGTTTGAATCCCTTCCTCTCCGCCATTTTCACGCAGTTTTGCACAAAAAGCCTTTCGGTTTTGTTTTCCGAAAGAAACTGTTTGTAAGGTTCGCAAAAATCCATCGCTTCTTTTTTTGTCTTTTCATCCCATTTTTCCCAGCCTGTCTTTCTTTCCATTTAAATACCTCCGTATTAAAACAGCAGTTGAATTGCACTTTAAAAGTAGACCTGACCGCTTCCTTCAACCGGATATGCTATAAACATTTCCTGTTCAAGGTTCAAAGGTTCATAGTAGTTTTTTACCATTTCGGTTTCAAGCTCTTCGTAGGAATCTTCCTTTGCAAGTACCA
>DAOQVZ010000251.1:0-2052 GCA_035341815.1 bacterium | reverse complement strand
TCACAATGTTGTTCACTCCATGATTGACATGGAGAGCCAGAATGCACTTAAAGCAGGCGGTTACGGGGCGATATACAAGGACCACAGCAAGGCCTATGCCCTTGCCGAATATTACATGGAAACGGAAGACGAGTTTGTGAAAACGGCTTTCCTCAAACTGATTGACCAGAGATACCGTTTTGACAGGAGATATAACCCCCTGGGCCACAGGATGTACGACGGCGTACTCCATTCACTTGCTTACTGGATGACGGGCGAGAAACGCCACCGCGCAGTCGTGGAACAAACCATCGGAGACGCGCTTTATTACTCGCGCGAGTATCCGCTTGAAGCCGCTCTTTCGAAACTTCCGGCCAATCCCGTTGAATGGCGAGGACTGCCGGATTTCCTGGGACAGCATGAATACCATAACCCTTTCACCGGGTTTCCCACCGCCTTCAAGCTCCTTGCAGAAGAAGGGTGGAGGGGCGAAAGGGCGCCCGTTATTGTGAAATCAATGGAATTAAACAGCGCACAGGTTATTTTCCAGCATAACGGGGGAGAAGAAACAACCCTGAGCTTCTATTTCACAACCGTTCGGCCTGAATGCAAGCCCGAAGTATTCAAATACCCATTCAAAGAAGGTAATCTTCCTCTTCCAGATGTTAAAATGGAGATTGAAAAGAGGGTACAGTGGCCCGAAAGGCTTGTTACCAGGCCCGACGATATTTACCATGCATTCGTGAGAATTCCTACTCAAACGCCCGGCGGCTTATACATTCTCTCTCTCGGCGGAAACGAACCCTTCACTCTTCTTGATATAACAACAGGCAAGGCGGCTCTTTACTGTCCCGAAGGATTCTTCTCGGCATCGGGAAGCCCCATCAGGAGAAGCGGAGAAGGAGCATTCGGCCGTTCAGGTGAAGGTACTCCCATGTTTTTCCGAGTGCCAAAAAATCTTGACCGTTTGGAACTTTTCCTTGGAAGCCCTGCACGCATAAGAAGGCCTGACGGCACGGTAGCTCTCGAGAAAACCGATGAAAATAAGGGTAGGTTATCCATCCCCGTTGGGAATCACGCCGGCATTTGGAGCATTGAACCTCATATACGAAATTTCAAGGGCAACTGCCTGCCTTCTTTCTTCAGGCTTCTCAACGTTGAACCTGTGGTAGCTTTTGGCTCTCCCCAATCTCTGCCCGATGGAACAGGCGGCAAGCCTCTTTTTTTGCCGGAAAAGATAACAATGGCAAAAGAACCGCTGGAGTTTGTTACGGGAGTGGCAGGAAAAGCAGTGCGCCTGTCCGGCGGGAAATCGCTCTCTTTTAACAGGGGCGCCCGGACAGAAAAAGACGGCTGGGCGTTTTTCCCCGGGAAAACAGGTACCGCGGAATTCTGGTTCAGACCTGACTTATCTTCCCACGAAAGTCCCCGTCTGCCTCTTCAAACATCCAACATTACTTTTGTGAGCGCTCCGCATATAAACTTTCTCCACAGGTCGTGGAACTCGTCTACCGGTATCACGGACATACAACAGATAGAACTTTTACCGGACAAGGGAAATCCCGAATTCGGTTTCCAGGCAAGACATCATTTCAGGGCCGGAGAATGGATTCATATTGCATATACGTGGGATATAGATAAAGGCGAACTTTCTATCTTCCTTAACGGAAAGAAACTGCCTTTCAGCCGGGAAGGTTACGGCTTGCAGAGAGGAAGAAACCCTTTTGACAAAAGCAAGACCATAAATCTTTCTCAGAACGGGGAGGAAATAGTTATTGGCCCCTTTGAAGGAACCATGGATATGTTGAGAATTTCCGACTCGGTCCGCTACACGCAGGATTTCACACCGGCGAAAATCCAGGTTTCTTCCGATAAAAACACAAGGGCGCTCTTTTCCTTTGACGGGAACCTTCAAGGGATTTCCGCTCTTTCGGCTCAACCCGTTGAAGCAAAATAGAAACAAGCATCCATCCCAGTGTTGAAGCTGTCCGTAAAGGCTGGGCAGGGTGTTACAGGGCAACTAAAGCTCTCGTTAGACATGCAGAACTTGTTTCAAAAACTCGTATTTAAATG
>DAOQVZ010000250.1:0-2054 GCA_035341815.1 bacterium | reverse complement strand
AGGCTGGTAAGGCGCGTAAGCGGGGTTGGTTTTCGAGAACCGTTCCTGCAGGAGAAATGTTTTCTCTGTCATTCCGTACTTCATGAATGCCTGGAGGGCAAGAAAAGCTTTCTTCCATTCGCCCTGCCTGATATATATATCCTGCCAGTAATATTCGCTGTTGCCTATGTATACAACTTCCCTGTCCATTTTTCCCATGAAAGGGCCGTCCGCCACATTCTTCTCCCAGTAATCCATGAAAGATTCGAAGCCCTTGTAGTCAATATCGAGAACACCCGTATAAAAAAATTGCTGGGCACCGCTTATATATTCAAACTTCTTGTGTATTTTATCGCCGCCCGTTCGAATCTTGCGGTCTATGAACCCGTCGGAACGAACCAGTCCCTCTACTGCCCTGACAATATCCTTTCTGTAGATTTCTGTTTCCTTGCTTATTTCTCCGGCACTCTCATGACCGAGTTCGTTGAGAAGCTTGGAGAATTTTGCCAATCCCATGTACGTGAAACCGTCGGTTTTGGCAACCATGTATCCGAAATCTCCGTCTGTACCCATCCCGAACGGCATAAGTCCGTAATAAGGCGGCCTGGAGCCGTTCTTGTCCAGTTTTCGAGTTGCCTTTATCTCTCCGATTATCCACCCGGCAGCCTTGAACATCGCCGGAAGGTATTGCTTCATAAAATCCCTGTCATGAGAATACCTGCAGTATTCCGACGCAAGTATAAGCGCCGCGCCCGTAGTGGACAACCATGGTGTTCCTATTGACCCGATAGCTCCCTGAATGGAAACGAATTTTCCTTTAGGGGCATACTTGCTGTCCTGCAGGGTGAACTGGAACCGAAGCGCATCTCTCACAATGTCGAAATGACCCATTTGAAGCATGGGCCGCAGCATTATCATCGCTTCCCACACACATTCCCAATGGCGGGTATTAAATCCTCCCTGCAGGGGGATGAGATGTTTCTGTCCGGCCGGGCGAAGGAGCATCTGCCTGATGCTTGTCTCCATCCTGAAAAGAATGTCATCCCATTTCTGCACTGGAAATTGCATCTCAGTTCTGTTCTCTTTTTCCTGTTTTTTGAAATGCTCAACAGAATATTGCCTTCCCTTTTCAGGTTCTGCAGAACCGATATGTGCAAGATTCATGGGGGTTATATTCCTGTAATCGGTGAAAAGGGCTATTGAAAAAGAGCCGGATGCTCCGGCATCCAACCCGCAACTGAAGCGTATAGCCTGCCGGACATTCTTGTATCTCATGGCAGGAGTTGCAAAATATGGTTTGGCGGCATTGTAATTACTGTTGTAGTTTTCATCGCTGAAATTCTTTTCCGGTTCCCATTCGAATGCAAAACTCCCGGGAAGTATCCTGCCAACCTGCCTGCCGTCAAGATTGACGCGTTCACCATCCATGCTGGTACGGAGGCATGGAATATATTGTTGCGCATCGCTGTAAAGCGGGGCATATTCCGGGTTATACTTTACAGATTTCATGTCTAAGGCCTCACTCTCGGTGAGAAAGGAAACATTTGCCCTGACAGATACCGGGCGGGGTTTCTCATCTTCATTCTCTACTGTCACTCTTATCCAGAGGATGCTCTGGCAGGCATCCAGCGGCTGGCAGAAATACTCCAGTTTGTAGTGGATATCCCATGCGTAATAACTTGCAAGAGCAACAGGGTAACGTCCCTCTAAAAGACTGATATTGCTGAATCTTGCATCCGGAACGAAGGGCGGCTCGTCGAGGGAAAACCTTACAACCATGAGCTCGTTCTTTTCTCCATTCTTCTTCCTTTTCTCTTTATCCTCTTCAGACATCCCGGCAAAAACCGGTAAACTGAAGACATTCAAGGCGGAATCAACAATCACCCAATCGGGAGAATGGCACGGGTGTATTGGAAGATGAACAGTCATAGGCGACTGCCAGGTGCGGCAGTTGCTCCTGAGAATCTGCTCCCACTTCATATCGTTTATATTCCTGTATTCCAATTCCATAAATACCTCCATATTCTGTAAACATGCGTAGCAGTGTCCGGTAAAAGTGCCTTGACAATTTGAAA
>DAOQVZ010000249.1:0-2069 GCA_035341815.1 bacterium | reverse complement strand
CCGAAAAATGACGATTCCAGTACTCCGATGTATGGGGAAGAGAGGGAAAAGCAGGGCAGGACCCTGTGGGAAGGGGAACATCTGCGGTTGGAGTTTCTTCTTTCCCATTACGACTCTTTTTCTGTCAGTGATGGTTTATTGACATGGAAACTGTCCGATGCGGATACCGGCAAATCTCTGGTGAAGGGCGCGATTGACAGGATAACTGCAAAAAATTTTGCCTTATCAAGGTTGAGAAAAATAGATATTGTTATTACTGAAACGGCGGAAGCAAAAAAGGTAACGCTTCATGCAACTTTATCGGTGGCAGGAAAGAAAATAACAAACGACTGGAACTTCTGGATTTTCCCGCAAAAACTCCCGGACGGAAGAGGAAAAGGAATATATGCTTACAAAAAACCTCAATGGGCGTGGTGGTCGAAAAATAAGAATTGGGGCAAGGAATTTGATTTTGTGTTATCTTCTAAAAAAGGTTCTCCCTGGAACTGCTGGCCGATTCTTGATAATAAAACGATTATAGATTGCAGGGATGTCCGCGTTCTAATCTCTTTTAATTCCCTTGGCACTGGACTTATAGATTTTCTGGAAAACGGAGGCAGGGTTCTTCTTGTCAATGACGATATCTTCCCGTCATATCCCGGCACCTATTATAACAGTATCGCATGGCATTGTGTCCCGAGGGGAAATTCTGGCACGGTGGTTTCTTCACATCCCTGCCTGAAGGGATTTCCTCATGAAGGGTGGTGCGATCTGCAGTTTTATGATATGATTAAGTCCGAGCCTGTCAATCTGGATATATGGCCTGCCAGGATTAATCCTATTATACGGTCCATAGACAGTTATATGGTATGCCGCAGCAGAGGTGTTTTATTTGAAGTATCCGTGGGCAGGGGGACTTTGATGGTAAGTACACTTAATCCTGTTGATACGCCAGCGTCGGGCTTTTTATTTTCGGAACTGGTGAACTATCTTTACAGTGGAAATCCCCGGCCTGAAATTACCGTAGATGGAGAATTTCTACGGTTGTTCGTGAAAAGCAACTAAAAAAAAGGAGAAAATGGATAAAAATAAAAGGAAAACGGGTTTTCCCGTAATGGAAGAGATGACTGTCAAGATGGTCAGAGAGTACCTTGGGAAGAACAAATCCATAGTTCTTCCCGTAGGGCTTATGGAACAGCATGGATATCACCTGCCTCTTATTACAGACGCCCTGGTGGCAAAGGAGACAGGAAGGATGGCAGCCGAAAGGCTGGGGATATTGATGGCCCCGGTTCTATGCGCTTCCTTTTCCGGAGGGAACCTTCCCGGCACCATAAATATATCTCCGGCGGTTACTTCCCTGATAGTGAATGATACCCTGGTTTCTCTCGCATCCCAGGGTTTTAAAAAGATATATATAATTCTGGGCCACGGGGGTGGTGAAAATCTCAATGCGTTGAATATCGGGCTCAGGGTTCTATTGAACAGCAACCCGGTTTTTTCAGACGTATTGCTTGCGCTTCTTCCCGCATGGAGTTTTGACGAGAGCGGCATAGGATGGAAGAAGGCTCTCAAGGAAAAGGATTATCATGCAGGGTGGCTGGAAACCTCTATTGTCATGGCTCTGGCTCCCGAACTGGTTCACATGGAAGAAATGGAGCTTGATGAGAAGCCTGCGGCCGCTGGCAAGGAGGACCCTGAAAATTACATGCAGGCGGAAAAGATAGTCAATGACCCCATGGTTATAGCCAGAGTAAGGCAGAAAAAAGCAATAAAGGTGGGAGTCCACGGTTATCCTCCGGATGCTTCACCTGAACTGGGCAGAAAACTTGTGGAAGAGACTGTGGCACTTATGGTGAAAAAAATATCGGAACTGGAAAGAAAATATGACGGGAAATATAAAAAAGTGCGTCTTATTCAGGACCCACCGGCAGCGTGAGGAGAAAAAATGGACAGAATAGTATTTGGCCCGGTTCCTTCAAGAAGATTGGGTCAGAGCCTGGGTGTCAATAACATACCTCCGAAAATATGCAGCTATTCCTGCCTTTACTGCCAGATTGGCAGAACCTGCAATTTTTCCGTTGAAAGGA
>DAOQVZ010000248.1:0-2076 GCA_035341815.1 bacterium | reverse complement strand
ACATGAAGATTATACTCTGGGCGGTGGCAATTCTTATCATACCGGGATTCCTTATATGGGGCGTTGGGCTTGGAGGTGGAAACAAAGGCGCCAATTATGCTGCAACGGTCAACAGGGAGCCGATAATTCTCAGGGATTATTACAAGAGCCTGGGAGACATGGAGCAGAGGTACAGGGAAATGTTCGGAGAAGGAGCGGAAGGTTTTCTTAAAAACATCAACATGGAAAAAATCGTGCTTGACAACATGATAAGAGAAAGGCTTCTTCTCCAGCAGGCGAGGAAAAAAAGGATAAAGGTTCCCAACAACGAGGTAATCGAAGCGATTAAATCGGACCCTGTTTTCAAGGACGAAAAAGGTGCTTTTGACCAGAAAAAATACAAGGAGATTATAACCGCATATCCGACCGAGGAACTGCGCAAGATTGAGGATGATATAAGGAAAAGAATTATGCTGGATAAACTGAAAGAACTGGTTGTATCCGAGGCAAACATAATTGTTGCCGATGCGGATGTGGACGAATATATAAAGAAACACCAGATAACAAGCACGGACAGGGAACTTATCAGGAAGAACCTGATGCGCCAGAAGAGGGAGGAATCTTTCAATTCCTGGTATGAAGGCTTGATGAAAAAATCCAAAATAAATATATACCTTTCCCTTGAAAAGCCTTCTGAAGCGGCTCCCAAGCCTTCCACCGGGGATAAAACGGAATAGATAGAGGGTGATATTATGGTCAAAATAAAACCTTTCAAGGGCTACCTTTACAATTCGGGAAAAACAGGAGATATCAGTGGAGTAATAGCTCCTCCATGGGATATTATCAGCGATGAAGAGGAAAAAGAACTTTTGTCTTCTTCGGAATGGAACATAATAAGACTTATTTCCCAGAAAATACTGCCTTCGGACGCAGATAGGTCTTTTCAGGACTGGATAAAGGAGGATATCCTTGTTAAAGATGCGGCGGATTCCTTCTATTTCCTGAGACACAAATTTTCTTTAATGGGAAAAACGTATGAAAGGAAAGGGATTTTCGCCCTGTTGAAGATAGAAGATTTCAGCAAAGGAAATATAATCCCCCATGAGCATGTTTTCGAGAAATACCATAACAACAGGTATAAACTGATAGAGAAATGCCGCGCAAACTTTTCACCTGTTTTCATGCTTTACCAGGACTTCGGTAAAAAAATAGAAGGGATTATGGATAAATCCCCTGTTTTATGCAGGGGAAAAATGAAAGGGGACAGCCTCGAGTTCGGCAGGATTGACAGTCTGCGGGATAAGGAGCTTGTAACCGACCTCCTTTCTCCGGGAAAACTGCTCATAGCCGACGGACATCACAGGTACCAGGCAGCATACAGGTTCTACACGGATAATCCCGATGCAAGGAACAGCCATGTGCTTGTTTTCCTGGCAAACCTCGAATCAAGCGGGCTTATCATACTTCCCACCCACCGCTATATCCCGTATGACGTCTCTTTTGAGGTAGAAAAGGATTCTTTTGAAAAATATTTCCATGTGGAGAAGACCTCCGGACTGGACGGGATGTTTAAAAAAATGGAGGAAAACAAAGGCAAACATGCCTTCGGGATATATGAAAAAGGACTCTTTTCTGTTATTACTCTCAAGGATGCGGAACAGCCTTTTCAAAAAACTGAAAACCGGGAACATTCACGTGATTGGCTTTCCCTTGATAATGTCATACTCAAAGACGTGATTATAAACAGGATTTTCCGGCTCGGCGAGAAGGAAATTATGTATAACGCTTCTCATGAATACCTTTTAAGCGAGTACGCCAGAAGAAAGGAAGGCGTTATAGTTTTTGTCAATCCGGTAAGCAAGGAATCTTTCCTGAAAATATCGCTTAACGGCGAAAAAATGCCCCAGAAAAGCACCTATTTCTATCCCAAAGTTCCAACGGGCCTCGTGATACACAAATTCTGATAGAACGTTTCTGGTAGCCGCAGACTTTAGCCTGCGCTGTATTTACTTCTCGTCTTTGATATACTTTCCTGACGGAGCCCTTTTTACCGGCCAGCTTGCCCTCAGCGGGCTCTCGTACACCCCGATTTTTTCA
>DAOQVZ010000247.1:0-2135 GCA_035341815.1 bacterium | reverse complement strand
TGAAAGCGTATCAGGGTAGAGTTTCCCGGACAAGTCCGGGACAAGCGGGGTAAAGAATAAAAGAGATAAATCATAACCCCTCACCGTGAAAGCGTATCAGGGTAGAGTTTCCCGGACAAGTCCGGGACAAGCGGGGTAAAGGAGAAAAATGACAAGCAGAGAAAGAATTTCGAGAATTTTAAATCACAGGATTCCTGACAGAGTTGCCATCCATGATTCAGTCTGGGACGCAACCATAAAAAGATGGCATAAGGAAGGATTGCCTGAAGATACTCTTCCATCAGAGTACTTCGGTTATGAATTCAATATATCAGGACCGGATTTGACACCAAGATTTCCTATAAGTACGGTAGAGCAGAATGAAGAATTCATAATCACCACTACTCCTTTCGGAGGCAAGAGAAAAAACCACAGGGATTATTCCACCACGCCTGAAATCATTGACTGGCCGATAAAAACGAAAGAAGACTGGAAGGAGATAAAAAAGAGGCTGACCCCTGACATGACAAGAGTGGACTGGGCCGCTGGCCTCCGGAACAACAGGTCCGCATATGAAGCGGGCAAATTTACCTGTTTCAGCTGCGTGTCCGGATATGACGCCCTTCAGAATTACATGAAATCCGAACAGATACTGATTACCATGGCGGAAGACCCGGCATGGATAAAAGAGATAATAATGACGTTGGCGGAACTTTCCATAGTCATGGCGGACCTCATGCTGAAAAACGGCTTTAAGTTCGACGGACTGTTTGCCTACAACGATATGGGTTACAGGAACGGCCTTTTGTTTTCTACCGAAACATACAGGAAAACACACTATGAAGCTGACAGACTTCTATATGAGTATTTCCATTCAAAAGGCATGAAAACTATCCTGCACAGTTGCGGCAATGTCACCGAAATAATTCCGATATTGATTGAAACTGGCCTCGACTGTATCCAGCCCCTGGAGGTTAAAGCCGGAATGGATATCATTTCCCTCAAAGAAAAGTTCGGGGACAAAATTTCTTTCATGGGAGGTATAGACGTAAGACTCATGTCCGAAAACGATACGGCAGGGATAGAAGAAGAGATTAAAAACAAGTTTGAAGCAGCCAAGAAAAACGGAGGATACATATATCATTCAGACCATTCAATACCAAAAAATGTATCTTTTCAGCAGTATTGCAGGGTAATGGAACTTGTAAAGAAATATGGCAACTATCCGGAGTATGAAGAAGGGAAGCAGGAGGAAAATTTAGAACAACAGGCCGAAACAGTAGCTCCGACAGGGAAATCAATGCTGAGAAGGGGCAGAAAGAAAGTTGCAACGGCAGAAGAACAGGATGCCGCAAAAGTTATTCAGGCAGAAGCTCCTACAATCAAGGAGAAAAAAGGACTTTTTGGTAGAAAAATGAAGGATGTTAAAGAAAAGCAGGAAGTTAAGCCTGAAACTGAGACAAAGTCTGAAGCAAAGGAAGGGAAAAAGTTCAAGCTTCCCTTCGGGAAAAAGAAATGAAGTAAAGCAAGTCCTTAGTAAACCATGTTTCAACCGGGGCAAAAGGATACAGTGAATATTTACAAAGGAAATGTTTAAAAATGGAAAAAGCAGTCGGTATAGACCTGGGAGGAACATTTATAAAAGCAGGACTCACGTCTGAAAACGGCACCCTCCTTAAAAATAAAAGTTTTCCAACTCTTGCAGAAAAAAACAGCAGAGATATAGTTCTCGGGCAGATGGAGAAAGCAATAAATTTTGCCCTTGAAGGAACGGGAAAGGATGTTAAAGGAATAGGAATAGGTACACCCGGGGTGGTTGACGACAGGGGTTATGTTTTTGACTCTCCCAATCTTCCTGGATGGGAAAACCTGCCTCTTAAAAAAATATTCCGGGAAAAATTTTCTCTTCCCGTCACGGTTGAAAATGACGTCAATACGATAGCCTGGGGAGAATTCCTTTACGGAGCGGGCCGCGGCAGCAACACGATGATATGCATAACCCTCGGAACGGGAGTTGGCGGAGGAATCGTTCATAACGGCAAACTGCTCAGGGGCAGAAAATACTCAGCCGTGGAAATCGGGCATATGACGATTGACCACAGGGGGCCCCGGTGCAAATGCGGGAATTACGGATGTATAGAGCGATTTGTCGGTAA
>DAOQVZ010000246.1:0-2145 GCA_035341815.1 bacterium | reverse complement strand
AAGCGTATCAAGCGTTTCCACGATTTTCTTAATTCAACAGTTGGACAGCAGTGATCGTAACTGTAAACAGCCCGTATGTCATCTATCCTGCGGTCAAGGTTGTATCCAAACAGTTCTGCAACTCTCTTTTTAATTGTTTCTTTGTCCTCTTTTTTTCTTGCAAGGAATACCGATACGGCAGTTGCCTGCGCTCCTTTTATCCCTTCTGGGTGGTTATGGGTTATCTCGGCGGTTTTCTTTGCCTCTTCCATTACTTCTTCCATGCTTTCAAAGGCAAACCCGACAGCGCTTACCCTCATTGCGGCCCCGTTGCCAAAGCTGTTATAGGGCGCAGGATTGTCAGAAAACAGCCAGTCATAAAAAGACCCTCCGTACCCGCAGTCCGGATACATCCTTCCTATTTCCCTGACACTGTCTATGTAAGGACATCCTTTCAGAATGGCATCCGCTATGGCTAATGTCAGCACGGAATCATCGGTGAACCCGCTTTTATCTGAAAACAGCGGGAAATCCTTTATCTTTGTTCCCGAATATTCATGGACAGACCCGATTATATCCCCCGCTATCGCGCCGAGCATCTTATCTTCTCCTTTCAAAACTTAGGCCATTGTATATTCTGCTTGCAACCTTCCTGCCAAGGAATTTGTTTTTAATCCTGCGTCCCACCTTCATGGAATTACCGCTTGATATTTTTTCTATGTCATTGGCCGTTCTTGCCAGTTGATACAGGAAACTCACAAATTTAGACATGGTTTTTCAACCTCCTGCGGCTATTATAATATATTATTTCCCTTTTTGAAACAGGCAATAACAGTATTTACTCTTGACAGAAGATACTATCAGGGGTATAATACTGCCAAATGGACAAAAAACAGCTTCTTCATACGCTCCGGCAGAAAGAATACGCCACCCTTGATGAACTTGTTACGGAAGCCGCCCGCATCATTCCCCACATAGCAGGCGAACAAAAAAGATACAAGGTTTCCGTATACCCGGATGAAAGAACGGTGAGGTATTACATTAACGAAGGACTCGTGGACAAGCCTTCCGCTTCCCCGTCCAGTCCTGCCCGTTTCACATACCGCCATCTTCTCCAGATTCTCGTCATAAAACACCTGCAGGCGCAGTATCTCCCCCTGACTAAAATAAAAGAGATGCTTGCTGGCCTGGAAGAAGAACAACTGGAAGAAATCATAACTGGCGGGCAGGATGATTACCAGGAGTATTCTCGCATCTCTTCGCCATTGAGAAGACGTCAGACTTTACATTGCGATATCAGCGAACATCCTATCTCCTATTCACCTGAAAATATTCCGTTGTATTCAAGGCGGGTTCCAGCTATGCCGGATTTGCCAGAAGAATGGCTCAGGATATCTGTTACAGAAGATGTTGAAATCAATATCCGTGCAAGTTCTGTTCCGAAAACATCCGAAGAGAAGACAGAATTCATGGAGCGGCTTGCTGCAAAATTGAGAATATATCTTGAAACTGAAAAGAACCGTTAGCCTATTTTATCAGACAATTTATCATGTGCTATTTCTTGTCATCCTGAACTTGTTTCAGGATCTCGCTTTAAGCGGCGGGAACCCCGGTAGCTTGAGTGAGCTTGCATGGTAGCGAACGTTTTGGGGAAGCTCCGGGGGTTAACCGAAGCGTTTCCTTCTTTCTCTATCCTAAGGGGAGAAAGGAGGGTGAGCGCAGCAATCGTGCGCTTCTGTCATTACGAGGAGCGTTGTCAGCGACGCGGCAATCTCTTGCAATAGCACTGTAGCATCAATTATACGTACACTAACATTCGCACAAAAACAAAGGAGGCATAAACCATGACAGGAAAATCGGAAATGGCAGTAAAGGACTTCTTGCAGTCCCTCAAAACAGGCGGGAAACAGTACAAGGACGGCTTGAGCGTCTTTCCACTTATGACTGATGTAAAATCTGCCTATGATTACATCACTCTCGACGAAGCCCTTTCGGACGGCAGCCTGAAAGTCACGGAAATAGGTTCCGGAACAGTACCGGAAATCAGGGTGCTCAACAGTGGCAAGAAAGATGTTTTCATCATGGACGGGGAGGAACTTGTCGGCGCAAGGCAGAACAGGATAGTCAACATCAGCCTCATCGTTCCTGCAGAAAGCGAGATAAATA
>DAOQVZ010000245.1:0-2148 GCA_035341815.1 bacterium | reverse complement strand
GACAATGATAAGGGAAAACGTGAAACTGGCCGAAGCCCCCGGTTTCGGAAAATCAATAAAAGATTTTGCCCCTGCCAGCCACGGGGCCGAAGATTACAGGAAACTGTCATCGGAGATAATCAAACAGGAGGGCAGAAAATGAAGAAAACCGGACTGGGGAGAGACCCGTTAAGCTGGATAACCCAGACAATGCCCGAAAAAGATAAAAGAAAGACCATTGAAAAAAGGGCTGAAAGCATTTCTGATAACAGAGGAAAAACAAGGAAAGAGAAACTTCCCAAATTCCAGACATTTGAGGTGCGTTTAACCTCTCTGTTAAGGGAAGACCAGCTTGATTTTCTCGAAAAGCTGATAAGGGACATACAGAAAAACAGGACGCGGGAATACAGGAAAGAAAGAATAACGAAAAATACACTCATCAGGGTTTTCATAGACGCATTCATGGATTCAAAAATAGATATATCCAATATCCCTGATGAAGATGTCCTTCTTGAAAGGGTAAAAAATAAGTTGCACTATCCCTGAACCTTTATGAAAACATCGGCAACGTTTGCAGATACCTTTATTTCCCCCACGGAAAAATCACAATTCGGGCCTTAGGAAAAACAATATATTACTCTTCCGCAAAGGGAACTTGATTATCAGGGAGTAATTTTTTCCCGTTCAAACTTTTCGTTGATTACCCACCAGTTGGTTTCGCCTATGGCCTTCCCGATTTCCACTGCCCGTCCCTTTGTCACACCTTCAACGTGGCCGTCGAGAAAAAGCATGTTGCAGGTAGCTCCCGGATGCCTGAAATGGGCTTTTCCGTGACCTGCTTCAGAGTTATACCTTATGTACCCTATCTGCCTACTGTTGGCAAGTGGGGAACCTGAATCCGACCTATCGTATATGGAATCCCATATGACAGGAAAACTGGTTGGATAAGGCACCTTAGTAGGATACAGATATACGTTTGAATCTGATGTATACATGTGGTACCTCTTATTAAAAGGCTTTATCCTTGCCCCGTATGTCTGTTCGTTATTAATCCACGTGTAAGGTTTGAATGCAGGGCAGACGGCCGCTTTCTGAAGGTCGGTGTGGTAAGGAGTCCAGATATCCACCCAGTATAGGCTGGCAGGTGTTGCAATGGCAAGTATATCGTTCCAATCCTGTGCATACATCATCATGGCCACCCCTATCTGTTTCAGGTTATTTATACACTGGGTTGCACGCGCCCTCGCCCTTGCCTTTGAAAGAGCCGGCAGAAGCATTGCCGCCAGTATCGCTATGATGGCTATTACCACCAGAAGTTCTATCAATGTAAAACCTGATTTATTTTTCATATCATTCCACCTCCTTTATCTCATAGGAGTTTTTTTTTATAAAAATAGACTGTCTTTTATTCAAAACATTAATACGTACTGTGAAGATTATACATAGGATTTGTAGCTCCTTCATATATACAGTTGGGAGCGCAGGGTCCATACCTGTCAATATAACTGTAGGATGCATTCTGCCTTGTATCTGCAGGTACCCAGCGGGCATGTCCTCCTACGTACAATACGTTTACCCCTTCGGCGTTGTGCTGCTGGCCGACCTTATACAAAATATAGTAACCGTACCTGTCCCAGCCGACAGTCGTGGCCCCTTTAATATGTTTTCTGTCTGCCATGATAGCGGTATCCGGGTGCGTCTGCAGGTTCAGGCCAAAAGCATAGGCATATGAACATGTAGTAGTCCCTGTACTGTAATCGCCTTCTGCAGGTGAGGTGAGTATTCCATAAGATGAAGGGTTATCCATACTGCTGGGACAAACAAAGAGTCTGTATTCTTTGGTGTAAGCCGTAGTTTCCAGTGAGGTTGAATCAGGGTCAATCTGTCCGGTAAGCAGTGCCAGTGATGCGTTTGCCTGGGGGTTTGTCCTGTTGTAAGTGTCTCCGGTAACCACGTCTGTTTCATGGTAGGGAAACCACCCGTCCCAATCCTGAGCGTATATGTGGAGCAAAAGTCCCAGCTGTTTCAGGTTATTCAGGCAAACTCTCCTGCTTGCCTGTTCCTTTGCCCTTGAAAGGGCGGGCAAAAGCATGGCGGCAAGTATCGCTATTATTGCTATTACCACGAGAAGCTCTATCAGAGTGAAGCCTCCGCCTGCGTTAAAACTCC
>DAOQVZ010000244.1:0-2195 GCA_035341815.1 bacterium | reverse complement strand
ACGCCCAGTCGCATCTGAGCCTGTCATTTTTGCCCCAGCTGAATGTCTTGCCGTTAACAGATATTGAGACGGAATCTTCCGGTGAAATTGCCTGTGAAGGACAGGCCTTTACGCAATTGTAGCACCTCATACAAAGCCTGGGTCCATCGTAGAGACTGTCGCATGCAAGGGGCGCATCGGTGACGAGAGCGGCGAACATCTGCCTGGGCCCATACTGGGGGGTGAGAACCTGCCCGTTCCAGCCAATTTCTCCGAGACCCGCGGCGACGGCGGCAAAACGGTTTGCCGTAAGAAAATGGGAATCCGTGTTTGAAAGAGGTATCATTGCCACTCTGTATCCCATGGAGCAGAGTAGTTTCGCGGTTTTTGAAAGCATTTTTATTAACTCGCTTACGCCGGTTTCATGGACGGAGTACTGGTAATGCCCGGCCTTTCTGCCCTCTCCTTTCCCGACATTTTCCACAACCCCGTCAAGAAGCTTCATGCCTCCTACAACTATGCTTTTTGCCCCGGGCAGAAAATCGGAAGCTGTCTTGAGGGCCTTTTTCCCTTCTGAAACTTCGGGATTAAACGGCATTGCCTGGTATCCCCATACGCCCTTTCTAATCTGCACGGTTTTATCGCTTACCGCGAAATATTCGCTTCGGGATGATTCAGAAAGACTGTTTGCCTGCAATATCATGCTGTCAAAAATTTCCGACGAAGCGATGCCAGAAAGGTCCAACCCCGATGAAAAGAGCGATTTTTTAACCATGGCAGACATCTCCTCCGGTCTCTTTTCATGCGGAATAACCTTGATTCCGTTAAAGGGTTTTACGTCGGTTGCTACCGGGCATGCAGTGATTACCAGTTCAAAAACCTGTTTGAACCCGTTTTGCTTCCCGAGCTGCTCTTTTGAGTTTATGATACCGCAGGCAATAGCGGCATCCTCAGGATTTATGGTTGAACGGGTGATTGTTGAATAACCGTATTTTTCCAGCAGGTTGGTAACCAGAAGGGAATTGGCCCATAGAACAGGGTTGAAGGCTACTTTCTCCATAGAATGAAAACCGAGTATAACAGCCCCCTTTGCATCGGGAAGCTCCTTTGAAAGGTCTATTCCCTTCTTCTTCATGTCTTCAAGGCTGACGGTTGCAAAATAATCTGCTCCTTTCTCAAAGGAGAGAGCCATCGCCTCTCTCGTAACGGAAGCAACCGCCTCGGGACTGCTGTCTATCAATATATCTCTCTTTCTCCTCGGAGACTTGCAGTATTCCCTGTCAAAATACCTGCGCTGGGGGTTGACGCACCATTTAAGACACTGCCCCATCTTCCAGCCGAATATCCACTCCGGATGTTTTTTTACTGCTTCTTCAGCTGCATCCACGATTACCTTTTCATCTATTTTCTCGGGCCATTCCTTTAAAACATCCAGCTGGAAGTTTTCGCCTAATCCGCACCTCCAGAGGTTTCTCCTGGGAAAAGTGTATTTCTTGTCTTCAATTTCTATGACGCAATCCCCGCATACTTCCTTCTCAAAAGATTTCGTGGGACAGTTCTTTACGCAGAGCAGGCACTTATCGCAGAGGGGCTCGCCGGAATAGAGAGGGTCGGGTTCAAGCTCGGCATCCGTGATAATGCTTATGAATCTCTGCCTGGTGCCGTACTGGGGCGTAATGCACAGGTTGTTCCAGCCTATCTCTCCGAGACCCGCACACGCGGCCGCATAGTAGTGGCACATGTCGGCCATCCAGCCGCGCTCTGCTCCCGGCTGGGCCCGGTAATTCCACAGGACCGTGGCGGCAACCGGGACTGCTTTCCACCCGTTTTCTTCCATGAACCTTGCCACCCTTAAAGCCACGTGGTTAAGGGTGAGGGTAACGTTGCCCTGCACAAAACCAAGCCCTGATTCCCTCACGTCCTCTTCGGCGCCAAGCTCCACGCAGGCATCCGGTATATGCAGAGCACAAACTATGACAGACTTCGCCTCCGGGAAAATGCCCGCAGGGCTGTGCTGTATGGGAGCTTTTTCCCATCTTGATACGGGAGCGATTCCCACCAGGTTCACTCCTTCCCTGAATGCAAAACTTTTCACTTTTTGAGTCAATGATACGTCGGACATTTTCCTCCTCCTTGAGTTATGTTGATAAAATATTCCTGCCGCATAAACCGCTGAAAAAAGAAGTGGCATAAATGCCACCGCTACAAAATGGTGC
>DAOQVZ010000243.1:0-2239 GCA_035341815.1 bacterium | reverse complement strand
CAGAATTAAGACAAGGCGAAAAGCGCAAGCGTTCTGACTATAACCTTGCCCGGAGAACTGTATCCTTTTGTCCATTCGTTGGGGACTACCGGAACGATTTTAATTATGCTTATATCAATAAGTATCGCTTGAATCAGAAAGTTGCCTGAAATTAAATTATATAAGATTTGCGCATTTTCTGCAATTTATAAAAATACGCAGATATCATAAAAATTATCAGAATATGGAGCAACCATACACCTAATGCAGAAGGGAATTTGCCGGAAACGGCAAGGCCGCAGCCGAGGGCGTAAATGCCATAGGCTATAAAGGAAAGGATAATGGATGAGCTTAATACGAAAACCCTTGATATTTTTCTCGTTAACGAAAAGAAGGGAAGAAGTATAAAGAGCATAAAGAAGTTCAGAAGAGGATAAGCTGCCCTCTCGTGAATGTAACTTTCCATGGAGGCCGAAAGTATTCCCAGTCTTTCCATGTTTGAAGCCAGCTGTTTCAGTTCGCCGTATGTCATAGTATCCATTGTTTTAGAGGATGCGATGAGAATTCCGGGCTCCAATTTCAGACGGTAGGTTTTTGATGAGAAAATATCTGTATCCATGAGGTTGCCCTTGCCGTCAAAAATCCATGAAGTGCCCGTGTTGAACAGCCAGGCGGAAGTTCCCTGATATATTGCCGATTCTGCTTTTACCACCTCTATATTTTGATTTTCAAGTATCATTGAAAGCTCGATTTTTTCAAATGTGCAGGGATGAACGAATTTTTCGCTGTATAAAAGGTATTCAGGGGAGGAAAAATGTATCGCTTTTATCTCCCCGATCTTATTCTTTTTCTTCATGCAGCATGGTACGACAAAATTTCCCACGTAAAAAGACAGTGAAGAAATCAAAATACCGCATAAACACATGATGAAAAAAAATCTCATGTGGTTTATTCCTGAAATTTCGAGAACCTTCAATTCTCCGTACTTGAGCATTTCAGAAAGAAGGAACATTACTGACAGAAAAGTCATTACCGGAGATATCTCCACAAATATCTCAGGTATATCATATGCGTATTGCCATATGACAAATTTTTCTCCCATCCTGATTGCATCGGAAATATCGTCAGCAATTCTTGCAAATACAAAAATCAGTATGAAAGATATTGTGGAGATGCAAAATATCTTGAAAAACGAGAATAAGACATATTTTATTTTCAGCATTTTCTTTCCAACAGGGAAAAAGCAGCCGCTCCTGAGATAAGAATGGAAAGCCATATCAGAGGAGGAAAACCTGCCTTCCGCGCAAAAATTTCTCCTATGAATACAATCTGGAAAAAAAGGATTCCTATGATTCCGCCCAGTCCTATATGCAAAATCTTGCTTTTCTGCCTTACCCTTCTCCCCAAACCCGCTCCAAGAAATATGAAAAATAGAGGAGTTACCGCAAAAACAAGTCGTTTATTAAGTTCCAGTTGTTCCTCGAATTCCCAACCTGACAGCAATTGTGAAAAATGCATATCGGATATCCTGGTCTTTATCATATTCTGCTTGAAATGGGACGGAAGGGAAAAAGCAAAGGTGTAATATTTGAAATTGAGATTTGAGATGCTTTCTTTAGAATATTGGCTGACTATGTATCCATCTTCAAGATTAAAAATGAAAATATTTTTTTTGCCGTCATATTTAAGATTTCCTTTTTCTGCCATTAGAAAATTTATCCTGTCTTTTTCTTTTTGCGTAATTGCAATATTTTCCATTTCGAAATTTCGATTAACCTTTCCCATATACAGTGTGATGCCGGGTATATCGCTTATTATGTTTTTTTCCTGAATAAGGGAAAGCGGATTCCTGAATTTTAACGTTTGGACAAGTTCCCTCTGCCTGTTACTGGCTTCCGGCATCAGATAGAGATTAAATATGACAAGGAAAAAGGTGCCTGCAATTGCAATCAGGAATATCGGGCGCATGAGCTTTGAAGATGCAATGCCTGAAGATGTAAAAATGAGCAGTTCCCTGTCCATCGACATTCTTGCAAATACGGCCATTGAGGAGTAAAGAAAAGCAAGCGGAATAATATGAGTGAAGGTTGTTATGAAAGTGAGAAAAAAAAACATGGATACCAGCACCGGAGAAAATGTCCCCTTTATGAAAAGTTCAAATACTTTCAACATTGCTCTCATTGAAAACATGAAAGCGAAAATTGCAAACGAAAAAAACAGGTTAATTCCAAATTCTTTCAGTATATAATTGTGCCTGATT
>DAOQVZ010000242.1:0-2247 GCA_035341815.1 bacterium | reverse complement strand
GCCCAGGGGAAAACTTATCATCCTGAGCTTATTCCCTTTGTACGTGAAATATTTCATAATAGTCCTTACCTGCTGAAAATTCCATTTTCCCTGTCTTAATTGTACAGGAATAAAAAAAAATTGACAAAAAAACCATATTAGTTATAATAATGGTAAAGAGAGGCAGTGAAGGAAAACCAACTGCAATTCTCGTACATATCATAACCTCTGCCTCTCGTATAAAAGCAAGCATACAGGACAAATCAGAACCCCTCACCATGAAAGCGTAGCAAGGAAGAGTTTCCCTGAAACGCCCGGGATAAATACCGGAAAATTTCGGGATAAGCGGGGTAAAAAGAAAGCGTAAAATCATAACCCCTCACCATGAAAGCGTAGCAAGGAAGAGTTCGGGGTAAAGGAGGTGAAGAAAATGAAAAAGGAGAAGAAATTTATCCGCCGGAGTTTTAACGCAGGCGGAGGCTTCACTCTGATAGAGCTTCTCGTGGTAATAGCTATAATAGCGATACTTGCCGCCATGCTTCTTCCTGTGCTTTCAAACGCAAGAGAGAATGCAAGAAGGGGTCTTTGCGCAAGCAATCTGAAACAGATCGGATTGGTTTTGCACATGTATGCCCAGGACTGGGGCGGCTGGTTTCCCACTCATGATGAAACAATAACTGGCGTTCCGAGAACGAGGGCAAACGCATCCCTCGCTCTTCTCACAGGCCAGTTGAACCCGTCTACCCCTGAATTGGAAACTCCGGCTTATACCATGGAATACAAGCTTTTCATATGTCCCAGCAGCAAGGATAAGCCAAGCGGGCAAATCTCAAGCATCAACAATGGAACCCTCATATCTCCTCCGGGAGGAGGTCTTGCCTCAAGCGGCACTCCATACACTTGTTCGTATTCGTATGCCTACGGATTGAACCTTCAGACCCACCCAGACACGGCGATTATTGCAGACAGGAAGACAGGTTGGAGCGGAACCGCTTCGCTTGCATGGGACAAGTGGCAGTATTACGTCATAAGGGGATTGAACGACAACCACAGGTGGGCTGGGGTAAATGCCCTGTATGTTGGTGGCCACGTAAAATGGGTGGCTGCAAAAAGGGATTCTCCAGGCTCAGCATACAGCCGCATGGATCCTGCTGCTTTTCCCAACTGCGGTGCGCAGAGTTCGGCTCTCCCGAGCAGGGGCGGGAGCATAGTAGACCTTAACAACACATATTGAAGAGAGAGATAAACGGCTTCTTCTGCTTTTGGTTGTAATGGGAGGTGTGATTAAATGGATAATAGGTTTATGAGCTTGATAGATAATAAATCTTCAAAGGCTTTTTGGAACAAGCAAAGAGATAAAGGTGGATTCACACTGATAGAGCTTCTCGTGGTAATAGCCATCATAGCGATACTTGCCGCGATGCTTCTCCCCGCTCTTTCAAAAGCCAGGGCGAGGGCAAAATCTGCCACTTGCATGAATAATCTCAAGCAGATAGGCATAGCGGCCCTCATGTATGCCCAGAACTGGGAAGAAATATTGCTTCTTCACCACGGCACATGGAGATGGATGGATGCATGGTCATCTCCGGGCAACAATCTTAGGTCAATGGCGGTCTGCCCGGCATGGCGGCCTTATACCTTTCCGGGAAATACGGACCATGCTTACGGAGTAAGAACCGACCCGGTATCAACTGCAATACATTTCAGGCCGGGAAACTCCAGCAGTTCAGTTTTTATTTACCCAGGCAGAGTTGAAAAGCCTGCCGGTTACTGGTTCCTTGCCGACTCTTTCTGGGACCAGCCGGGAGATTCCGACCACGGAAGCCAGTACAGGCAACTTGGTAATGGAGAAACATCATGGGGAAAGGTTCACTTCAGGCATCCGGGGGCAACGGCAAACCTTCTCTTTATGGACGGACATGTAGAGGCGGCAACAAAAGCCAGGTTTTTCGAGGCTGTTCTTTCTGCCGATGCATCATCAACCTCTTGGTGGGTGATGAATGAAAAACAGGAAAGGGAGCTTTTGCCCCATTAGTACCGAATAATACCCACGGGCGAAGCCACAAACCCCTCACCGTGAAAGCGTAGCAAAGAGAGTTTCCCTGAAACGCCCGGGATAAATACCGGAAAATTTCGGGATAAGCGGGGTAAAAAGAAAGCGTAAAATCATAACCCCTCACCATGAAAGCGTAGCAAGGAAGAGTTCGGGGTAAAGGAGGTGAAGAAAATGAAAAAGGAGAAGAAATTTATCCGCCGGAGTTTTAACGC
>DAOQVZ010000241.1:0-2261 GCA_035341815.1 bacterium | reverse complement strand
TTTCCTTCCGAAAAAATTGGACAGAAGATATCCCATTCCCAGGATGAGCGCCAGAAAAGCTGCGCCGACGAGAATCAAAAACATGTTTTCCGCGAACAACTCCCTGTGGAAATTTGCAGATATATTCTTTAAAACCAGGGCTGGAAGAAAGATATGAGTTTCAAGAATAGAAAGGATTCTTGCAGTAGAATCAGGCAAAATTTTCTTTCTCCTCATGAAAAAACCTATTGATATCAAGAGGAAAAGCACGCTAATCTGCCGCATCATTGTAAAATAGAGTATATTCACCCGGAATTCTCCTGTTTAACAGGTTGAAAAAATCCTTTCAACAAATTAAAAGTCAACGATTCAAAAACATGGCATATATCGTAACATATTCTTCAATCTGCGGGAAAAAAGTTCTCAATACTTGTAAAATGAATTAAAATAGCAATATAATGTTCTGTAAGCAAACAGGTGATTTATAAGCAGATTATCCCAGCCTTTTTGGCAGGCAACATGTAGAAAGTAGAATATCAAGGAGGGGTATGGATATATCAAAATTGGATAAAAATATGGCAAACAGGGAACCGGAAAAAGATATTATCTGGCATGATGCAGGCAATCTGTCTATTGAAGGCAGGGGATGGAACGATACCGAATCCCGTTACGACAGGCTCCCGGTAAGGGCAAGAGATACCGTGCCGTCTCCTGTCTGGCAGTTAAGCAAGTGTCCGGCGGGGATTTCAGTGAAGTTTTCAACAAACTCAACATCATTAACCGTCAGGTGGACGGGAGTTTCAGCCATGAGCCACATGGCTGCCACGGGAGTCAGCGGCGTGGACCTGTATGTCAGCCATGAAGGTAGGTGGAGATGGCTCGCTGTCGGCAGGCCTCAATATGAGTTGAATGAAACCACCATGTTTGACAATTTGCCATCAGTAAAAAGGAACTTCATGCTTTACCTTCCCCTTTACAACAGTGTACGGAAGGTAGAGCTCGGCATCCTGCCGTCTTTTGAAATAGAGCCCCTGCCGCCAGTCGTGAAGAAGCCCATTGTTTTCTACGGGACATCTATCACGCAGGGAGGGTGCGCATCAAGGCCGGGCATGTGCTACCCGTCCATACTTGGCAGATGGCTGGAAATGCCCGTGATCAACCTCGGCTTTTCGGGTAACGGGAACATGGATGCGGGTATCATGAATCTGCTTTGCGAACTAGACCCGTTAGTTTACGTTCTTGACTGCCTGCCAAACATGAATGAAAGCCTGGTTTTAGAAAGAATGGAAAACGGCATCAGGAAGCTACGGTCAGCCCGTCCGGAAGCCCACGTTGTATTGGTGGAAAACATATTATACTGCGATTCATTCCTCAAGAAGGCCAGCATGGATCATTGCATATCCGTCAACAAGGTATTGAGCTCCATCTATGCAAAACTTGTACGGGAAGGAATGAAGAACCTGCATTACATCAAGGATACCGGATTTACGGGAAACGACGGGGAATCTACCGTTGATGGGGCGCACCTTACAGACCTCGGGTATATGAGGTTTTCGGAAAAGCTTTTCGGTCCACTGAAAAATATCCTCGGAGAAGGTACGATTGACAATCATTAATGTACAACTGACCGCCGAAGAATACCATGGGCAGGAAAGGGATGTAGTTACCCCCATTCTGTCATCCTGTAATGCTTTCTCCCTGTTTGTCATGCTGAAATGTTTTTGTTCAGCATCTCGCTTCTATCTCTCTTTTCTCCGTACCGATGCGTCCTCCTTCGCTCATCAGAGCTTCGGAGGATAAAATTTATCGCACTTTCTTCCCCTGCCTTTGTAGCGGTGGGATTCATCCCACTTCTTTGTCATCCTGAAATGCTTCTGTTTATCCTGGAAGGATTCAGGCTCTCTCTTTCTTCAGCATTTAAGCGACGGGGATACCCCCGAAGCTTGAGTGAGCTTGCATGGGGGGGCGAACGTTTTGGGGAAGCTCCGGGGGTTAACCGACGCGTTTCCTTTTCCCCTCATCCTGTCATTGCCGTGTCCTCCAAAGCTTTGTGGAGGACGAGGCGTTTGTCGCCAATCTTGCGGTTCTGTCATTGCGAGGAAGCGAAGTGTGCGACGCGGCAATCTCATCTTTCCTTCTCCTCTTGGGGGAGAAGATATAGGATGAGGGGGCTCTTTTCTTCCTTGCACTCCTGAAATTTTTCTATTTACAATCCCTCTTTCATCCACATTTAAGCGACGGGGATACCCCCGAAGCTTGAGTGAGCTTGCATGGGGGGGCGA
>DAOQVZ010000240.1:0-2263 GCA_035341815.1 bacterium | reverse complement strand
TGCATAGCCTATTCTTGCAGCAGAACCGAACAGGTAACCTGTCCAGACAAAAACCTTTCTCTTCTTTATCCTGTCGGATATATAACCGGACACTGCCTGGGATATAGACACGATTGCTTCCCCGAGACCGTCAATTAACCCCAGAACAGCCATATTGGCACCAATCACCGTGGTCACGAACAGTGGCCACACAGGGTAAATCATGTCGGAACCCAGGTCGTTGAAAAAAGAGGCCGCCGCGAATATTTTTATAGTCTTTTTATTTTTTTTCTCATCCATCTTATTTCTCATCCCTTATGAATCACGGCGACGATGCCAACAATGCTATCGGGATGAAATCAAACCGGTATAAGTTAATCCGCCAGTATGTAAGCGAATATCAGGGGAGCGACTATGGTGGCATCGCTCTCGATGACAAACTTCGGAGTACCTTCTGCAAGCTTTTCCCAGGTAATTTTCTCGTTGGGTATAGCCCCGCTGTATGAACCATAGGATGTGGTGCTGTCGGATATCTGGCAGAAATACCCCCACAGCCGGCATGAATCGTTTTCAAGGTCCTGTCTTATGAGAGGCACCACGCATATCGGAAAATCTCCTGCTATGCCTCCTCCTACCTGGAAGAAGCCTATGCTTTGTTCCTTCGAGTTTTCAAGATACCAGTTTATGAGAAAATCCATTGTCTCAAGTCCTGATTTCACCGTTAAAATATTCTTGAGGTTGCCTTTTCTTACCTGGGAAACAAACATGTTGCCCATGGTGGAATCCTCCCACCCCGGAACGAATATGGGAAGATTCTTCTCGCAGGCGGCTACAACCCAGGAATCACAGGGGTCTATCTGGTAATATTTCTTGAGGTCGCCGCTTCTTATCAGCTGGTACATGAACTCGTAAGGGAAATACCTCTGGCCTGCCCTGTCCGCCTTCTGCCAGAACTTGAGCAGCCCTTTTTCCAGACGACGCATGGCTTCCTCTTCCGGTATGCAGGTATCGGTAACCCTGTTGAGGTTTTTTGCCAGGAGAGCAGCCTCGTCTCCGGGAGAAAAATCCCTGTAATTGGGAACCCTAACGTAATAGTCGTGGGCCACAAGGTTAAAGAGATCCTCTTCGAGGTTCGCACCCGTGCATGTTATTGCATCCACCTTGCCCCTGCGTATCATCTCGGCAAGCGTGAGCCCCAGTTCGGCTGTGCTCATGGCGCCGGCAAGTGTAATCATCATTCTGCCTCCATTCTCAAGATGTTTCACGTAAGCCTCGGAAGCATCGACAACCACGGCAGAGTTAAAATGGCGGAAATTGTGTTTTACAAAATCCTTAACCTCTTTGAAATTGTTTTTCTGAGCCATGCTGAATCCTCCTTTTATTTTGAAAATGACAAAGGATAAGTGTTAATTTACATATGAATTTTACCATAAACAGGGAATATAGCGAAAACGTATCAGGAATAAAGACTATTCCTTTCAGCGGATGTGAGCCACGATGTTTTTGAAAACGGTGTACCCGAAACCTTTTTCGACTGTCTTGCCCGTTCCAATGGCGTCCGGGTAGAAGCATCCCAGCAGAGCCCTTTCCGGATGCGGCATCATGCCCATGATAAGCCCAGTCCGGTCGCACACGGCCGCTATACTGCCCGTTGAACCGTTTGGATTGAAAGGGTAGCCAGCAGGGTTTCCTGAAGAATCGCAGTATCTCAGGACAACCTGTTCATTTTTCTCCAGCCTTTCATAAATATCGCCTGACGAGACGACAAACTTCCCCTCGGCATGGGCCACGGGAAGTTTTATGATATCGGGCAGACCCCTGAAAAAGGGAGAAACGCTTTTTTCGACCTTCAGGTATACCCACCTGTCCTCGAACCTCGCGGAATCGTTCCATGCAAGAGTCACTGTCTGTTCTCCCTCCCAGGGAAGGAAACCTGATTTAACGAGTACCTGGAATCCGTTGCATATTCCCACCACGGGTTTCCCTTCCTGTACGAACCTGTTCATATCGTCCTGTATGGCGTAGCGTATCAGGTTTGCAAGAACCTTGCCCGCAGATATGTCGTCGCCGTACGAAAAACCTCCCGGAATGACAAGCGCCTGGTAATCCGAAAGTTTCCTCTCCCCGCTTTTTATCATGTTGAGATGCACCCTTTCGGAAATTGCCCCGGCAAGCCGGAACGCCCACTCGGTTTCATAATCGCAATTGGTTCCTCCCACGCGCAGTATAAGAACTCTCGGCTTTACCATGTAATTCCGCTCCTCCATGCTTTTTCAGCTTCAGA
>DAOQVZ010000239.1:0-2264 GCA_035341815.1 bacterium | reverse complement strand
CAAAAGGATTAAAAAGAGAGATGCTGAATAGAGGCATTTTAACATGCCAAATGGGGGGGAGATGTTGAATAAATGCTTTTCCTTCAAAGGCTTGAAGCGTTAAATGTGTCGCCCTGTTTTATGTCTCCTGTTTCGAGTCCTTTTTTGAACCACCTGGCTCTTTGTTCAGATGTTCCGTGCGTGAAAGCATCAGGCACTACATATCCCTGCGACTTTTTCATTATCCTGTCATCTCCTACGGCGCTTGCGGCATTGAGTCCTTCCGATATGTCGGTTTCATCGAGGTAATCCGGTATCTGCCGGGCATAGTGGGCCCACAAGCCGGCAAGGAAGTCTGCCTGTAGTTCCAATCTTACCATCAGACGGTTGAACTCTTTCTCGCTTATCCGGTTTCTTTGCTCCATTACCTCGTCGGTAATGCCAAGCAGATTCTGCACGTGATGTCCAACTTCGTGTGCAAGAACGTATGCCATGGCGAAGTCTCCCGGAGCATTAAGCTGTTTCTGCATATCTTCCAGGAATGTAAGGTCTATGTAGACCTTTGAATCGCCGGGGGAATAAAATGGTCCTGTTGATGCGCTGGCATAACCGAAATCCGTTTGGACTTCTCCGGAGAAGAGGACAAGTTTCGGTTCCTGGTATGTCAATCCCATCTTCCTGAACTGTTCGTGCCATACATCCTCTATATCTGCCAGGACTGTGGAGATGAATTCTCCCATCTCTTTTTCCTGCTCTGTCAGGACGTGCCCCGAATCAACCGAATAGGGCTGGTTAGTCTGCAATACATTGACTATGTCCGAGGGGTTGCCTCCGAGCAGCATATACCCGAGGGCTATAAGTATTCCTATGCCGCTCAGTCCGCCGCCTATGCGCATCGCGCGGCTGCCTGAGCTTCTCATGTCTTCGACATTATTGCTTTGCCGCCTTCCATGCCATTTCATTTGCTCTTTCCTTCGGCTTATAAGCCGTTTTTGTTGGTTTCAGACTGCGTTTTTATGATACATCTGAATTTCTTGAGATATATTATGCAATTTTTCCATATTTGTCAATTTCCAGCGTAGTGACTGTCTTAACTTCATGAAAAAGAGAGATATGGCTTGTCATTCTGAACCTGTTTACCATGGAAGGGATTCAGAATCTAAAACGAGACCCTGAATAGTTCGATAAATCGCTTGCCCGGAGCACCGCTACAAAAAAGATTAAAAAGAGAGATGCTGAATAAAGGTGTTCAGCATGACAGGCAGGAGATGCCAGTGGTCAAAAGACAGTTTCCCATTAAATTTGTGTTTATGGTGAAGTATTGCTAAAATGTAGGGGTATTTTTAATGGATGACTAAAATTAAAAAGCATAAGCAAAAAGGAGTTTTTGTATGCCTGAAATTAACAAAAGGATTTTATTGATGCCGGTTTTAATCATGGTTTTTCTTTGCAGCACGGGATATCCGGCAACGGATGGCATAAAACAGCAAGGAGAAGAAATGGCTCAAAATGGAAAAAATGTTTTACCTGAATGGAAGAAGAAAGCCGTGGAATACGCCCGTATCATGTCAGGGGTGAAATGGGTTCCGGTTTCCGGAAAAATGGCTGGCCGCAGCGGCGGGAATTTCAAGGAAGGCAAGGAGTACACCGGGGTTCCCTATTCAAGCGTCAAGTCCGAGGGGAGATACATCGGCTTTGATATTTTTCTCAAGACTTTCCTGGCGGCCGTGGAAAATCCCGAAAGCGTCCTTTACACGGAGTCGCTTGCCGGCAAGGTGGCTAACGCCGCAGGATACTATGGCAAGGTATGTTCATCTTTCACCAGCTACGCATTGCAGTGCGGGTACTGGTATGTGAGCCGCCTCCACAATCCGCCGTTCCGCGAGGGCGTCGTGCCCGTGGAACCGCAGGATGCCGGCTCGGTTGAGCCGGGGGATTTCATTTTTACTCCCCCTGCAACGCCTTCGGGAGGGTCCCACGTGGAAATGGTAACGGAGGTGGTGTCAGAAGGATGTAAAGTGACACATGTCAGGGTAGAGGACAGCTGGCCTCCCACCACGAGGAATATCCTGAAAACATCAGAAAAATTCAATGCGCATATTTCCGCACATGGCAGGAAAGTTTACCGTATCACCGATATTGACGCATGGCGGGGAGATAACAGGGCCGAATCGTTCCTCTTCCCGAATTATGCCGAGGACTCCGCAACACCCGTGATAAACAGGGTTCTCCTGCTTGACCGGGGCGACTGGGTTCCCTATTACAGGGAGCAGAGCGTTAAGATA
>DAOQVZ010000238.1:0-2312 GCA_035341815.1 bacterium | reverse complement strand
AATTGTCACATCCATAGTCAAATAGAACACGCACACTCTTCGCCTTGCAAAGCACGGATGTGTTTCCTATGGTGTAGCCTCCTGGAAACCAGAGATACCAGTCATTCGGTTCAAAGTCCCGCCGGTCCCTTATGTAAGGAATACCCCCGGCTGAAACGAACCTGTTGTCTACCGCCCATTTTTTTGCTTCTTCAATGTTCACAGAGAGAGCAATTTCTTTGACGGAGGCAAGGTTATGCCGATAGTAAGGCTTATTGAAGTCGGGCCAGAGTATCCTCATTATTGAAGAGGCTTCCCTCCAGCCGACCTCTTTGTTCAGCACCTCTATCAGCTTCTCGGCATTCCCCTTATCCTGCTTGTATTCTTCCCGGCACCTCCTGATAATATCGTATGCCCTGTCTGTTTCTGGCAAACCATTGCAGAAAATATAAAGGTTATGTGCACAATGCGTGACCACATTGAGGTTTGCTGGGCTGTCTCCCCATGATTCCAGTATGCTGTTTGCCTTCAAGTGAAGATTGCTCCATTCCTGTTTTTCCGACTCAGACGCAAGGAAAACTGCCGCATGTACCCTGAAATGTTGCAGATGTTCAAGCAGGATATCCCTGCGCATATTTTCAAGGGAAGTCTTTGCCAGTCCCATGGTTATCCTGAAGAGGTCCCTGCTGGCATCATCGCCGAAAAAAGCCAGGAACTGGAGAGCCCCGTATGAAAGATCAAATATCACATCTTCCCTGGATATGCCTGCAAACTCCTTCCCCCTGATATTAATACTGATAAATTCAACAAGTTCAGCGCCATGCAGTATGCTGCCTTCGCTTATTCTGGAAAGTATTTCTGAGAGGAAAAGGGAGTAGGAGAGAGAATGCTCAGAAACCCTGAAATTTTTTTCCAAAAGCATGTCTTTCTTCATTATGTATGCAGCAAGAACAGGAGGAAAAATATTCTTTCGGGTGGAAATTGTTGGCAATTGGCTATATTCCAATCTTTCAGATTTGACAACATTTATAAAGAGTGCAACCTGCTTCCTGTAAAGAGCAGAACCCATCAGCATTATTCTCATAAGTTAACTCTCCTTGTCTTTTGACAAACTTTCCATTCATTCAACAGGTTGCCCTTATAGACTAACATGAACAGCATGAATTCAAACCGTTATTCCTGCAGGGTCCCTTCTATACATAAAGATATTATATAACTTACATGCTAAACAACGTAAAAATCAGGGTCAGACGAAATTTCTCCCGCACCCAGTATGCTGACCTTCTTGAAACACGCCTCGCAAAGGGCATAATACCTTACGCTGTCAGTGGAAAGGTCAATAAGACTTTTTGCCGAAACCTTTATCTTTTCCAGTTGCTCTTTTTCAATTATACATTCAAAAACGGAATACTGTACCCTGGTCCCGTAATTTTCAAGCATCTTTGAGACCCTGTTTCTTCTCCTGTCATCAGTTATGTCATAGCTTATGATAACAAACATTCTTCACCTGATTTCAAAAGGGATGTACCTGCAATTTTTAAGCAGCGAAGATGCAAGGGTTTCCACCTGTGAATGCATTAGTTCCCTATAATTCAGCATCTTTTCATTGTAGGATATCTTCGTCTGCATTCGTCTCTCATAGTTGGAGAGAAATTCCTTTCTTGCCTCATCGCACAGGTAAACCATATCATCCTTATCTTCAAATCCGCCGGGCTTTATTATCTCCTTGTTCACCAGTTCTATCACAAGCCTGTCAATGACTGGCTGCCTGAACTCCTCCATTATGTCAAGGGCAAGCGCCGGCCTTCCATATTCGTTTGAATGAAGATATCCGAGGTATGGATCAAAACCCCTTCCTGAAAGGGAGGAAAACATCTCGTTAGCGAGCATGGCGTAACCGAAGCTCAGGAGAGAATTGACTGGATCTCTGGGTGGCCTCGGCACCCTGTTTTTGAACTCAAAGTTTTTTAGGAGCATACATCCGAAGCACTCGAAATATACGGCTGATGCTCTTCCCTCGATGCCCATCAGTGAAGAGACGCTGGCTTTTCTTGCAATTTCTTCATGGAGCGTGCCAAGTTCCAAGATGTGTGAAGAAAAGTCAATTTCCGGGTGATTGCGGGAATACTTGGAAAGTATGGTTTTTGAGTTAACAATTTTCCCGGAGACAAAAGACTTTGCAATCTCAAGCTTCAATTCTGAAGACCTGTAATGCTCGTACTGGGCAATGCGCAAGGGGACATTTCTTGATTCCACGGGAGCAAGACGTCCCAGGAACTTACCGTACAAGGTAAAAAGGGAAGTTTCCGTGCCTGTTTCAAGCAAAAATTTCA
>DAOQVZ010000237.1:0-2329 GCA_035341815.1 bacterium | reverse complement strand
AGGCAGATAGAGTTTGCGCGGCTAAATCTCACCTACACGGTTTTGAGCAAGAGGCGCCTTCTGGAGCTTGTCAGGGAAAGATACGTAGACGGTTGGGACGACCCTCGCATGCCTACCATATGCGGTATGAGGCGCAGGGGATACACGCCTCGGGCGATAAGAAATTTCTGTGCGGCAATCGGGGTGGCGAAAACCGACAGCACAGTTGATATAGCCCTGCTGGAATATTTTGTCAGGGAGGAGCTTAACAGAAAAGCCATGAGGGTTATGGCTGTATTGAAACCTCTGAAAGTTGTAATAGAGAATTATCCAGAGGGAAAGACCGAATACCTGAAGGCGATAAACAACCCAGAAGATGCTTGTGCCGGAACACGAGAGGTTCCTTTCTCAAAGGTCCTGTATATTGAAAGAGACGATTTCATGGAAAACCCTCCGAAAAAATTTTACAGGCTCTCCCCGGGCAGTGAGGTACGCCTGAGGTACGCATACTTTATAAAGTGTATTGATGCGGTAAAAGACGAAGCCGGAAATGTGTCTGAACTGCGATGCACATACGACCCTTCCACCAGAGGCGGGGACGCTCCCGACGGCAGGAAAGTCAAGGCAACCCTTCACTGGGTATCAGCCGAACATTCCGTGCCCGCAACTGTAAAATTGTACGAACACCTTTTCACTAAGGAAAATCCCCTTGATTTTTCAGACGGAGAAAGTTTTACCGAGAATATAAATCCCGGGTCCCTGACTGTCCTGGAAAACTGCAGGATGGAGCCTTCAATGGCAAAAGCGCGCATGCAGGAACCTTACCAGTTTGAAAGGCTTGGATATTTCTGCCTTGACAGGAGTTCAGAAGAAAACAGGCTGGTTTTCAACAGGACGGTAACTCTGAAAGACGTATGGGCAAAAATTCAACAATCAGTTCAAAAAAAGGGTTAAACAACGGAGGCAAAAATGTTTATAGGCATCCCCAAAGAGAAGAAGAAAGAAGAATACAGGGTGGGAGGGATTCCCGAAACAGTTTTTCTTCTTGCCGAAAGGGGGCACAGAGTTTTGGTTGAAAGAAATGCAGGAGCCGGCGCCGGAATAAGCGATATGGACTATGCCAATGCCGGTGCGGAAATATGTGAAACTTGCGATGAGCTTTATGCCAGAAGCGAACTTATAGTGAAGGTGAAAGAACCCCTTCCGGAGGAATTTTCCCTGTTGAAGCAGGGGCAGATACTTTTCACGTTTTTCCATTTTGCGGCAGATGCAAAAATGACCGAAACCCTCGTTTCAAAAAAGGTTCATTGTTTTGCGTACGAGCTTGTGGAAGAGGAAGGCAATTTTCCCATTCTTGCACCTATGAGCGAGATTGCGGGCAGGCTTGCTCCCCAGCAGGGGGCCAAGTACCTTGAAAAAGAATACGGGGGAAAAGGAATTCTTCTCAGTGGAGGGTACAAATCAAAAAAGGGCAAGGTCGTTGTCATGGGAGGCGGGGTTGTGGGTATGAATGCGGCTCTTATCTCATGCGGCATGGGAGCCGACGTGGTAATATTTGAACTGTCGCCCGCAAGGGCCAGTTACCTTGAAAAACATTTCGGGAAAAAGTGCAGGATTCAACTTTCTTCCCGTGAGAATATTGAAAAAGAGATTAAGGACGCTGATGTAATCGTGGGAGCGGTCATGGTTGCGGGGGCAAAGGCTCCGAAGGTTTTGAAAAAGGAAGACCTCAAAGATATTGAAGACGGTTCGGTACTGGTGGACGTGGCTATTGACCAGGGCGGATGTTTTGAGACAAGCCGTCCCACAAACCACACACAGCCCATTTTTATCCAAGATGGGGTTATTCATTACTGTGTCGCCAATATGCCGGGTGTCGTTCCGCGTACTTCAACATACGCTCTTGTTGCAGCTTCTACACCTTATGCCGTTTTGCTTGCGGATAAAGGCATTGATGCCGTTAAAGAAAACCTGCCCCTGTCAAAGGGTTATGCCATAGGAAACGGAAGGATTCTCAGCGGCAGGATTACACTCTGATAAACCTGTAGCCGCACCTTTTAAGGTACGTCGGAGTGAGAAAGCAGACTTACCGGAAATGTCCGGGATAAACAGGACAAGGGGGGTAAAGAGATAAATCAGAGCCCCTCACCTTGAAAGCTTACCAGAGAAGAGTTCGGGACAAGCCCCTCACCTTGAAAGTGTATCAGGTGAGAGTTTCCCGGAAATGCCCGGGATAAACAGGACAAGGGGGGGTAAAGAGATAAATCAGAGCCCCTTACCTTGAAAGCTTACCAGAGAAGAGTTCGGGGTAAACGGGGGAAAAATCTCAAAAGAGGTGAATCATAACCCC
>DAOQVZ010000236.1:0-2414 GCA_035341815.1 bacterium | reverse complement strand
TAACAAGGTATCCGAGTATCTCTCTGCTCTCAAAATCCCCCCATACGCCTATTATAATATTCTGAGGACGGAAAAACGTTCTGTGGAACTTCACCATATCGTCCCGGGTCACTGCTTTAATCGTTTCATACTCGGATGTTCCGGCATAAGGACTGTCTTTGCCGTAAACAAGTTTTCTGAACTCCCTTTCCGCTATCTCTTCTATATCGTCGTTTCTCCTGCTTATCTCGGTGTTTTTCCTTATTCTGGACAATTCAATTTTGGTTTCTTCGAAACGTGGATTTTTAAGCATGTCGGCAAATAAGGAGAATACTCGTTTGAAATTTTCCCTGTCGGACAGCCCTCCTGCCCAGCCGGCATCCCATCCGGCTCCGAAGCTTATCTTCGCGCCTATATTTTCAAGAAACTCGTCTATTTGGTCTCCCGCAAGGTTTCCTGATCCGCCCGTTCTTATGACCTCCATGGACATTTCGGCAAGGCCTCTCTGCAGGGCCGGGTCGTACACGGAACCTGTTCTTATCATTGCCTGGAAACTTATCAGGGGCAGGGAGTGGTCTTCCATCAGTAAAAAGGTAAGGCCATTGGGCAGTACCTCTTTTACATATGCCGGAGAAGCGGCTTCCCTGAGGGAAGGAAACCTGATATCTGAGATTTTTTCTGCCATATTGGCTGCTGCGCATCCGTTCAAAAATAATGCTGCAAGAAGAGCCGCAAAGAGTTTTTTGCTCATCTTGAATCCTTTGGCCGCGGTTCTACCATGCCAACGGTTCTGTTGTCTTCCTTAAAATATTTTTTGACGACTTCCACTATATCTTCCTCTGTTACGTTTTCAAGGCTCTCCGCGTATCTGAAGAGGTTGCGCCAGTCTCCTGTCACGGCTTTGTACCAGGCAATTTCTCTCGCCATACCCAGCCTTGATTTGAGAGAGCTTAAAAATTCCATTCTGAGCCTCGCCCTGGCGCCCGAGATTTCTTCTGCTTTTATGCCTCCTTCCTTGAGTTTTTCTATCTCATCGAATATCGATTTTTCAATCCTGCCGTTATCTGCGTCTTCTGAAGCGACTGCCCATAAATAAAAGAGTCCGGGATACCGGGGCGCCCAGCACCATGCTCCGGTTGATACGGCTGTCCGTTCCTCTTTCACAAGTTTCCTGTACAGCCTTGAAGTCCTGCCTCCCGCAAGTATTTCAGAGCATATCTCGAGCGCTGGAATATCGGGATGGCTTATATTCTGTATCTTGTAACCTATGAGCAGAATGGGCTGTGAATCCAGGCGGACAATCACCCTTTTTTCAAAACTGTCGGCAGGTTCTTTACCTGTTGTCCCGGCTGGATTTTTACCCGGGGGGATGTTGCCAAAATATTTTTCTGCCAGCTGGAGAAATTTGTCAGGGTATATGTCTCCGGCGACTGTTACTATGATGTTTGACGGAACATAGTGTCTCGTGTAAAAATCTCTTATTCCTGAACGGGTCATGTTTTCAATGTCTTCACTGTATCCTATCACGGGATTCCTGTATGGGTGTATCCTGTAAGCAACGCCTGAAAATTCCTCCATCAACCTTCCCCACGGGGAATTGTCCACCCGCATTCTGCGTTCTTCTTTTACCACTTCAAGTTCTTCGTAGAATCCCCTGAATACAGGATTGAATAAACGGTCTGATTCAAGCGATGCCCATAACTCTGTTTTGTTGGAAGGCAGTTCTACCCAGTAGGCCGTCATGTCGTAGCTTGTGTATGCGTTTGGCCCCACTGCTCCGTGCATGTCGAGAATTTTGCCGAATTCATTTTGCCGGGACAGAGATGCGGCTTTTCCGTTAAGTGAATGAAATTCTTTTCGCAGGCTATTTATCATGTTTTCATCTTTACCCGTTTTTTCAGCCTGTTTGAATTGTTCGTATGCCATGTCTGCTTGCCGCAGAATTTCCTTTTCTTTCTTCCAGTCAACCGTTCCTATGTTTGGAGTCCCGTTAAAGGCAAGGTGTTCAATGAGATGGCTTATGCCTGTCTCTCCCTTGCTTTCATCGACACTGCCCACTTTTGCATGGACATGGAAAGAGACAACGGGCGAGGTATGGTCTTCAAGCAGTATGAAATGAATCCCATTTTTCAGGGTATATTCCGTTATCCGGGACGAGTAAACGGTGAGAAGATTTGTTTCTGAAATGACAGCGATAGGAAATGTAGCGAATAGTGCAAATATAAGCAGCGATACTATTTTTGTTTTCATTAAACTTCCCTCTCTGGTAGCCGCAGGTCCTGCTGTGCTTACGTGTGAAGGGTAAACTTTTTTATCCCGGGCCTGTCCGGGGCTTGTGCCGGGCATTTCCGGCAAGACTGCATATCATTAAAAGGCAGCTTTATCCGGCGCAGATGGAGGACCGTCCTTCGCAACTCCGCAAAGAACGCTGGGTA
>DAOQVZ010000235.1:0-2464 GCA_035341815.1 bacterium | reverse complement strand
TGCAATGCGAAGCAAAGAGAGCTTTCATGGAAGCATGGAATGTCAACAGCAAACTACTCGGGGAAATTCATTCAAGAGACTTGTTCAACAGTGTAAAATCAAGCATGAAAAAAATATACAGCACGGGTTCAACAGACACCCGGCAGAAAAAAGCATATATTGAAAAAATTCTGCAGGATTCAAGGACTATAAAAATGCTGAATTCTTTCAATCCCTCAAACTTTAAGGAATTCGCTTTCATATTCATGCTTAGACACAGGATTTTCAGGAACATATTATTCATCTTTTTTCCCGGGAGAAATTTAAGGCGGTAAAATGCTAAAAAAAATAAAATCTTATATTCCGAATAAGATAAAGGCAGAGATACTTGCATTTATACAGCCGAAACACCTGGCTGAATATGGAAAGTATAAAGATAGAAAGAAATTTTTTATTTTCCTGGCAGGTTATTACCGGAACCTTGGAGATATGGCAATAACCTGCGCCCAGAAATGTTTCCTGCAGGAACATTTTCCAGAGCACGAGATAATAACTGTCCCGAGCACCAGCACATATTATCTAATGAGAACAATGAAGCACATTTGCGGAAAACAGGATATTATCACAATACTTGGAGGCGGCAATATGGATGACAAATACACATCCCTTGAAGACGCCCGGCAGTTCGTGATAAGAAATTTCCCGTCTAACAGGGTGGTATCCTTCCCCCAGACGATGGCTTTCTCCGACACCCCAGACGGCAGGAAAAGGCTGAGAAAAACAGCAAGAGTTTATAACAAGCACAGGAACCTGCATATTTTCACAAGGGAGAAAACATCCCTCGCAATGATGAAGAAAACGTTCAAGAAGGCTCAAATAGGTTTCTGTCCGGATATGGTCTTGTATCTGAATAAGTTTTCTCCACAGTTTGCAAGAAAAGGCATCCTGTGCTGTTTGAGAAGCGATACAGAGAAAAGCATTTCAAACGAAGAGGAGAAAGCAGTCAGGAACCTGTTGAAACAGAGATACGGAGAAGTTGCTTTTACAGATACCGTTAACGTAACATGTGAAGAATGCAGGCCGGAAAACGCCGAAAGTACTTTGCAGAAATTCCTGGACCTGCTGAAAAGAAAGCAAGTCGTTGTTACGGACCGGCTCCACTGCATGATATTCTGCGCCGTAACAAAAACACCCTGTGTAGCACTTAAGAGTTCAAACCATAAAATTGCCGGTGTTTACGAAGAATGGCTGAAAGACCTGCCTTATATTGAAATGGTCAGGGAATTTGACATCAAAAAAATAGGCGGCAATATAGATTCACTTATGAAAATCCGTCTTGAAGAATGTGCTTTAAAAGATTTTACAGATGCCTTCAAACCTCTTCTGGATGCATGTAAAACGGAATAAAACGAGCTGCTTTTTGAGAAAAGGAATATATCATGATAAAAATAGGTCCGGTGAAAAAAGAAATTATTAATGACAGTGCCCGCGTAAGCTCAGAAATAGAGATTGATAATGAAAAAAGAACCTTGTTTTTTGAGACCGAAAGAGAAAACTTTCAATATCTCTGTGAAGAAACTGCAGATGGTTTTTTGGTCGGACTCTTGATTTTGGCATTGCAGAAACACTCTGACATATACATTGAAACTCCTGTCTCCGAAAGACTGCTGCATGGCATCAGAAGCCTGTTAATACCCGCATTGGTAAAAATGAACCCGAAATTCCGCAATGTTAATATATACCCGAAAAAGACAACTACAGAAAACCACAATGAATTCAAAGGTGTAGCCACACCTCTATCATGTGGAGTAGATTCTTTTTATACTGTTCTTGCAAACCATAATAAGCAAATCCCTGAATCTCTTAAATTGACACACCTGGTTATGTTCAATGCCGGAAATTTCGGGCTTGATAAAAAACCTGCAGACGAAGAATTCAAAAAACATACAGAGCATATCCTGCCTGTATGCAAACAGCTGGATTTACCATTTCTAACAGTCAACTCAAACCTAATGGAATTCATAAGGTTTCCCTTTGGTCAGGTGGATACCTTCTGCAATGTTGCATGTGCTTTAATAATACAGAAGCTTATAAGAATTTTTTACTACTCTTCATCAACTTATTTGGCTTATTTCAGTTTATATTTTTCAAATTCTGCTGATTATGCGTTGCTTAATGAAAGTGTTTTAAAAACAGAAAGTTTTGAAATGGTCTCTTTTGGAGACATGGTTTCCAGGTTCAACAAAACTTTAGAGATAGATAAGAATCCCTTTTGTCATAAGTATTTAAACGTCTGCGTCAAACAGGAAAAGGGTAAAAAAAACAGTAAAATCAACTGTTCATCATGCTACAAATGCATAAGAACAATGGTTTCTTTAGATATCCTTGGAAGCCTTTCAAATTACCAAACCGTTTTTGATTTAGATGTATTTTATAAAAACCGGTCCAGATACTGGGGGCGACTAAGGCATCAAAGCTGGAGAAC
>DAOQVZ010000234.1:0-2481 GCA_035341815.1 bacterium | reverse complement strand
ATATCGGGAAAGGATTTCTCCTGACAGCCGCAGTTGATACGGCAAAAGAGACAGAAGACGGCCTTTTTGACGAACATGAGCGGAACACCGAAACCGAGGACAAGTATCCCATTTACGGGGACGAAAGCAAGATTTCGTATGAAGCCCAGTCGCGGGAAAAACTTTATGTCAGAGTAGACAAGGACAAATCCTACATAATGTACGGGGATTTTGAAACCGGATTCAAGGACTCGAAACTCAGCCCGTACACGAGGGCTTTCACGGGAATGAAATCCGAACTCAACACGGAAAAATTCTCATTAAGCACGTTCCTGAGCCATACCGACCAGGTGCAGAAAGTCGATACAATCCCTGCGAAGGGAATATCTGGATACTACTATCTTTCAGGCAGGCCCGTTGTGGAAGGAAGCGACATGGTAGTGATAGAAACCCGTGACAGGAACAGGCCTGAAACCGTGTTGAAAAGAGAAAAAATGGCGCGGGGAACGGATTACGTTGCAGACTATGACATAGGAGCGATACTCTTTAAATCGGCCATACCTTCCTATGACAGCAGCCTTAACCCCGTATTTATCATTGTAAGCTATGAAACCGAGGGCGCCGGCAAAAAATATTACATAACGGGCGCCCGGCTGTCCGGCAACCTGTTCCCGCGTTTGAAGGTTGGCCTGACGGGAATAAACGAACAGCAGGAGATAGCCGACAAGACCCTGCTCGGAACGGACTTGACTCTCACACTGCCGGGAAAAACAACGATTAAAGCCGAGTGGGCGCGAACGGAGTCTCTCTTTGAAACCGGAGGCATATACAAACCGGAAAAAGACACGGGATGGCTTCTGGAAATTGATTCAATGCCCCTGGACAACCTTGCGCTTTCAGCCTATTACAGGAACACGGGGGAATACTTTGGCAACCTGTCGGCATTCGATGTTATGCGCGGCACGGAAAAATACGGCATCGAAACCCTGCTGAAGACAGGAAAAACAGCATGGATAAAAGCGACATATTACAGCGAAAGAGACAAGCTGAACGACATGGAGCACGAGTTTGCAGGCATAGGACTGGGGAAAAACTTCGGAAAAACAAAAGTTGAAGCAGAACTCTTCCGTGAAACAGCAAGCGACAACTACGTGGCACCGGCAAATCCTTCCTCAAGAGAACCTTTTGACTTCAGTGAAGAAACGCCTGAAGAAGCAACGGGATTGAGAGTGAGGCTGGAACACATCCTTAACCCGAAGCTTTCGCTCGCACTTGAGCACAGGCAAAACTTCCTTGAAAGAGACGGTACCCTGAGCCGCGCCGACATAGACTTCAAGCTCGACGAAAACAGAAAAGCCTACCTCAGACAGGAATACGGACATTTCGAAGGCAGAGAAGAAACAAGGACAGCCGTCGGAGTTGAAGCCGCCCTGTCACCAACGACATCTGCATTCAACGAATACAGGCTGAGCGGCGGCAAAGACGGACAGAGCAACCAGCAAAGCATAGGACTGCGCAACAAGTTCAGCCTCGGAGAAAATATAACCGGCAACCTGACAGTTGAAAAACTGAACACCCTGAGCGGCAATGAAAGGCAGAGCAGGCCTGACTCATTTGCAGCCGGCGCCGGGTTTGAATACCTGCCGAAAGAAGACTTGAAACTCACCTCGAGGTTTGAACACAGGCACGAGAGAGCGGAAATATCCAACCTTGCAGAACTCGGAATATCATGCATGTTCCATCCGGATTATTCCTTCATGCTCAGGCAGAGGCTGTTTTACAACGACTTCTCTGCAGGAGGAAAACAGACAACATTCCGCACGCTTATGGGACTGGCTTACAGGCCCGTGGGTAACGACAGGTTCAACGCCCTGGCAAGACTTGAATTCAAGTCCGACAGAAACACAAACACTACCCCGGGCTACGACCAGAACTCTTACATTGCGTCCGTGGAAGGAAATTACCAGGCGAACAGGCGGATGCAGATTACCGGAAAATACGCAGGCAAACTTGCAGAAGACTACGGAACCTCAAGTTATACCGACCTGGTATCGGGACGCCTCGTATATGACATAACAGATAGATTTGACATGGGCATAGAGGGGCGCGTGCTCAACTCGTATAAGGCAGGGACAACACTTCTCGGCGGCTCCGCGGAAATAGGTTACAGGCTGGTTAAAAACTGCTGGCTTTCCCTCGGTTACTCGTTTGACAGTTTTGATGAGGACCTCACGGGAAACACATACAGCGGCAAAGGCCCCTACCTGATGCTCCGCTTCAAGCTTGACGAAAAACTCTTCAAATAATGCTTTTACATTCTCTTCCAAATATGCTAATTTATATTATCATGTTTTTTGTAGCGGTGTCCCTGACGGGATAAATGATGGAGGTCGGTCCTCGGCGTTCTTTGCGGAGGACGGTCCTCCGTCTCTCCAGCTTCTTTTTTCCTGTCATCCTGAAAAGTATTTGTTCAGGATCTCAATTTCTGCGACGGGGATCCCC
>DAOQVZ010000233.1:0-2494 GCA_035341815.1 bacterium | reverse complement strand
TGCAACCAACCCTTTAAGCAATATCATGTTCAGTTACTCCAGTTTTTCTTCCAACGTGCTTGGCTTTTATCCCAAATCTTTTGTCCTTCATATTCTCCTTTGTGCCGCAATATCGGTTTTATTTGCCTGTTACTTCTGGAAATTTTATGTGACGCGGGGAGTTCCCTATTTCAAAAAGGTAATGAAAACCGGTTTTTTGTTTATTCTCCTTCTCGGGGCACTATATGCCGGGCTCAACCTGTTTTACATATTTCGGTTAAACAGGGAAATTCTAAAGGTGAAAGCATCCGGTCGGCCGACCACTCCTCTTGAAGCTGCCCCGGCGCCGATACCGGACGAAGGAAATGCAGCCTTTATATACCAGGAGGCGTTCAAATTATTTAAAGGCGAGGCTGTAAAGTTTGCTGATATTACAAGGAGACGTGTGCCTGAAGCATATTTGAACAAGGAAGAAAAACAATTGCTCAATGTTTTTTACAATTTTGATTTCAGTAATTTCCCCCTCTGGAAAGCAGAGGACAAAAAAAAGATATTCAAAATTGCGGCGGAAAATGAAGCCGCTTACCTGCTTATAAGAAAAGCGGCAATACTGTCGAAATGCAGATTTCCACTTGATTATGCCGCAGGCGACAATATGAGAACTCCGCATCGTAATTCTATGGAAATCCTGCGGAATATTCTGATTGCCAGAACGATAGCAGATTTTGAAAGAAAAGACATTAACAGTATCCTTGAAGACATCTCGGCAGGAATAAGAATGGCCGAACACCTTTCGAAAGAACCGCTTACAACCTCTTCTATGTTTCATACCAGAACAATAGATACCTTCCTGCAAATACTTCAGCAACTTTATGACCGCAGGGATTTAAACCTTTCCCAGTTGAAAAAAATTGCTGAAAGTTTGAATAACATTTCCGGCCGTAAAAACAAGGTAGATGCCCTTATAGGAGAGAGAGCGTTATTCACAATGGATTACTTTCGAAGGGTAATTTATCCACGGACTGCCGAGATTTATTCTCCTTTTTTCAAGAACAAGCTTATTCGTTTTTTTTACCGTACTTTTTTTAACTTTGCCTACAAAACAGATTACTTAGCATTTCTCCGCCTATCTGAACAACAGCTTGATATGCTTTACAAACCTTATTATGAGACAAAAGATATCCTGGGGAAATTTGACGCAAACAAGGATAAACTTGCCCGCCATCCGCTTGCTGCGATGCTTTATCCTTTTCACAGCACTCATGCTTCTTCAATTGCCCGATTTGAAGCAACCAGAGACCTGGCAAAAATAGCCACCGCTTTAAAAATTTACTGGCTGGCACACGAACAATACCCTGAAAACCTGGCAGAATTAGAGCCCGATTTTATTCCTGAACTCCCGCCCGACCCGTTTACGGGTAAGGATTATAGTTACAGAAAGAAAGATAAAGGATTCATCGTTTATAGTGTGGGACAAAATCTGCAAGACGATGGAGGAGTTTCACCAAAAGAAATGGCAAGGACTGGACATTATGATATTGTGTGGGAAAACAGCAAATAACGCACAAACTCCGGATATTTCTTTCATGCAGGAATAAAAGGCAGGGCTCAGAAAGAACTGAAGGCTTTTGAATAAGGAGAAAAAACAATGGAAGTTTTACTGCCCATAATCGGTGCGGTGCTGTTCGGTTTGGGGCTGACAAGCCTTGTTATCATGCTCTGGCACTTCTCGCTTGACAGGGACCACCACGAAGCATCCATGGCAAGCCTGTGCCTGATAGAAATAGTCACGCTGGTATTTATCGTTCTTTTCCTCTCCGCGGCAAGAGCTGGCCTGCTTTTTCCTGCTTTGCTCCTTGTCCCCGTTCCCCTGATATTTTGGGAATTCCTCAAAAAATCCGACGCAAAAAGAGCTGAAAGAGGGAGTGTAAAGCAGGACGGAATAGAAATAGCCAGGCTGAAAGAAGTTGCAGAAAAGGCGGAAGAACCCGCCCTTGTTTACAAGGCCCTGATTGAGATAGGAGACCTGTATGCGAGAAACAGCGAATACGAAGAAGCTATTGAACATTACAGGCAGGCAGATGAAATAAACAGGAGATACAAGGTCAAAGGACTTCCGGGACTCTCCTTCAAGATACAGCAGGCAGAGAAGGAAAACAGGATAAAGAAGGGCGAGATATGGGTATGTACGGAGTGCGGCTACGATAACCCGGGAAAGGAGGACACGTGCAAGCACTGCGGTCATATCCGCAGGCTCCTCAAATCCGCAAAGGCAGATATTTTAACGCAGAAAACGGAAATACGGAGGGATGTCTGGAAAAGTATCTTCGGAGTGACGGCATTGTTTTTAACCGTGGTGATTATAATTTCCGTGATACTTACTTTTCCGGGACTGCCTGGCATGTTCGTAGCGATCTGCGTATTTTTCTTCATCCTGTATGTCGCCATCAAGAAGTTTATAACCTGGTGAATGCAGGAAGGCAAAAAGCCTGAAAAAAGGGGAAAGAAAATTCCC
>DAOQVZ010000232.1:0-2503 GCA_035341815.1 bacterium | reverse complement strand
ATCTCGATTGTCGATTCTCAATTGCTCTGTAAATATCCGGAAATCGGATATTTACCGGGGTAAACCCCTCACCTTGAAAGTGTAACAAAGAAGAGTTCGGGGTAAAGGAGAAAAATAAAAATGGTATACATGGATTATAATGCGACTACCCCCTGCGACAAAAGGGTGGTTGAAGAAATGATGCCCTATTTCAGCGAAAAATTCGCCAATACTTCTTCTATATATAAACCTGCAAGAGAAGCGAAGAAAGCACAGGAGAAAGCGAGAGAAAATGTGGCCGGGCTTCTCGGATGTTTGCCTGACGAAATATTTTTTACTTCCGGAGGAACGGAAGCCGACAACTGGGCAATTGCCGGAACCGCCCTTAAAATGCAGGAAAAGGGAAAACATATTATAACTTCGCAGATTGAGCACCATGCGGTTCTGCATACATGCAAGGCTCTTGAAAAGAGAGGATATGAAGTGACCTATGTTCCCGTTGACAGGTACGGCGTTGTAGATATGGACCAGCTTGAGAAATCAATAAGGAACGATACAATTCTCATAACGGTAATGCACGCGAATAATGAAATCGGGACAGTTCAGCCCATTGAAAAAATAGCTCTTCTTGCCAGGGAAAAAGGTGTTTTTTTCCATACCGATGCGGTACAGACTGTCGGCAAAATGCCTTTAAAGTTGACGGAATCCGGCCCTGACATGCTTTCTATTTCCGGTCACAAGTTTTACGGTCCCAAAGGAATTGGCGCTCTTTACATAAGAAAAGGAGTTTCCATCCCGCCCCTTATTTACGGGGGAGGACAGGAGAAGGGAAAACGCTCGGGAACTTCCAACGTGCCATGCATGGCAGGGATGGGCAAAGCCGCCGAAATAGCCCTGCAGGAAATGGAACAGGATATCTCAAGGGTCAGAGAACTGAGAGATGTTCTTGAAAACAAAATAAAGGCAGGCGTTCCGGAAATAGTTATAAACGGACATCCTGAAAACAGGCTCTATAATACGATAAACATCTGCATGAAATACATTGAAGGGGAAAGTATCCTCCTGAGCCTCGATTTTGAAGGCATCTGTGCTTCATCCGGGTCGGCGTGCACCTCCGGTTCGCTTGAACCGAGCCATGTTCTGCTTGCCATCGGGCTTTCTCACGAAGTTGCCCACGGGTCCCTGCGACTTAGCCTCGGCAAGTACAATACAAGGGAGGATGTGGATAAGGTTGCATCCGTGCTTCCGGGCATAGTTGACCGGTTGAGGCAGATATCTCCTTTCTGGAAGGATAAAAAATAATGATGGATATAAAAAAAGAGATAGAAGAGCTTAAAAAAGCCAAAAAAGCGGTGATAGTTGCCCATAACTACCAGGTTTCGGAGGTTCAGGATATAGCAGATTTTACGGGAGATTCTCTTGAACTTGCCAAAAAAACGACCGAGCTTGAAAATTTCAATGTTATCGTGTTTTGCGGCGTGCTCTTCATGGCGGAGACGGCCAAAATACTTTCTCCTGCAAAAAAGGTTCTTCTTCCGGAAATTGATGCCGGATGTCCCATGGCCGATATGGCCGAGGCAGAAGATGTAATGAAAATGCGGGCAAAATATCCGGGGGCATGGGTGGTCTCCTATGTCAACACAAATGCGGCTGTCAAGGCGGTAAGCGACGTATGCTGTACGTCCGCAAATGCAGACAGGGTTGTAAAAAATGTCCCTTCAGGACAGGTGATTTTCCTCCCGGATAAGAATCTCTGCTGGTACGTAAAAAACAGGGTGCCGGAAAAAGATGTAATCTGCTGGGACGGTTACTGCTATGTCCACAGGAAGTTTACGGCCGGAGACGTGGCGGAATCCAGGAAGTTTCATCCCGGCGCAGAGCTCGTGGTTCATCCCGAATGCGACCCGGAAGTGCAGAAACTTGCCGACGGTGTTTATTCCACCTCGGGGATGCTCAGAAGGGTGAAAGAATCGGTTTCAGGCGTCTTTATCGTGGGGACGGAAGAGGGACTTCTGCACAGGATGAAGAAAGAGAACCCGCATAAAAATTTTTATTCTCTCGGAGCTCCGCGGACCTGTTATAACATGAAAAAAACAACACTGGAGAGTGTCAGAAACGCCCTTGAAAAGGAGCAGTATGTTGTAGAAGTTAATGAAGAAACAAGCCGCAAGGCGAAAAAGGCGCTTGAGAGAATGATTCAATATACATGAGGAAAAAAATGGAATACACGGACAAGGTATGCGAATATTTCAGGAATCCCAAGAACATGGGCAGGATAGAAAATCCCGATGGAGTAGGCAACGTTGGCAATCCCGTTTGCGGGGATGTTATGAAGATATACATAAAGGTTAAGGACAACAGGATAGATGACATAAAATTTGAAACGTTCGGATGCGGCGCGGCCATAGCGACTTCCTCGGTTGTCACGGAGCTTGCAAAGGGAAAAACTCTGGAAGAGGCGGAGCAGATATCCAACAAGGAAGTCGTTGATTTTCTCGGGGGGCTTCCTCCCATAAAAAAACAC
>DAOQVZ010000231.1:0-2529 GCA_035341815.1 bacterium | reverse complement strand
CCCAAACCCACCTCTTTCCAGCTTTACCTCGAGCAGAAAGACCCTGCTTTCCTGAACCATTACAATACGGGAGCCAACATAAGGGGCTACAAGCTCTACTGGCATAAAACCGGGAAAAACTATATTGAAACAGACGAAAAGAAAATAAAAGAACACCCGTCCCAGTATACAAAAATCAAGCCTTTAAAACAGGGAGCAAGGTTTTCCGGCAGGATAAGGTTTGAGAATTTGACTGATACGGAACTTGGCGCACTTCTTTTTGTCCTGCGGCTTAAAGAGAACCTTTTCCACAAGATAGGCATGGGAAAGCCTCTCGGGCTGGGCACCTTGAGAATTTCTCCGCGCCTTTTCCTTTCAGAAAGGAAGAAAAGGTATTCAGAATTCCTGTTTGAATTTTCGGGATGCGCCGAGAATGCGGAAAAGATTGAGTATTATGCCTTGTTATTTGATAAATATGTCAGGGAAACTCTCGGCATGAGCGAGAACAGCCTTTGGGATGTTCCCCGCATCAGGGAATTGCGGTGCATGCTTGATTTTTCAAAAAAACCCTCAGATGAAAAGACATGCTACATGAGAATAGAGCCTGATAACGAATTTAAATCCAGGGATATTCTCCCGCGGCCTTGCGATGTCCAAAAGACATGACTATGAGTATCCTGCCATTCTGAAGTGGATGGCTCAAAAGCCGGGAGGCTATTTTGATTAAGAAGACTCTTATTGTTACCGTGGGCGGGTCTGCTGAACCTGTAGTGGAGGCATTGAAGACCTACTGTGAATCAGTTGACCGGGTTTGCTTCATATGTTCTACCGGAAAGGGGAGGGCATCCACGGAGATTCTTGTAGATGGGGAAGGAGAGGTCTTTCCCCCTGCGGGCAGATGCCGAACATGCGGAAGTCTGATTCAGCCGGAACCATCTTCCCGCAGGAACATAATTCTTCAAAGTGGTTATTGCGGCGATTACGTCAAGGTGCTTCTTGAAGACCCTGACGATTTCCAGGAAGTTTTTGAAAAAATATCAGGTTTGATAAAGCGTGAAAAGGAAAGTAATGCCGGCATAATCTCTGATTTTACGGGGGGAACCAAGACGATGTCCTCGGTCCTGGCTATGCTTTCCGCCCTTGATCTGGACATAGGGCTTTCCCTGACAACCGGAAGGAGGAAAGACACGGAAAAGGTCAGGGGGCTTTCTATGTCCCGTATACTTGATCTTGACAGGATACGGGTGGAAAGTATTTTCAGCCAGGCAGAAATGCTTGCGGGTAACTACATGTACCAGCCGGCAGGTGAACTTATCCTTAGGCTAATGTCTTCAGGCCTTTCAAAAGATATCATGTCAGAGGTTGAAAAGCGCTATTTGATTGCCAGGGCTTTTACCCTATGGGACAGGTTTGATTATGAAGGCGCATGGAGTATTCTTGTCAATATGCCTGATGCATGTCCAGAAGCGTTCCTGTACCTTTTAGGAATACTGGGAAAAGGCAGGAATACCGGTTACGAAAAGGTGTTCGACCTTTTCAGCAATGCTGATAGGCAGGCACACAATGGTTATTACGACAATGCTATTGCCAGGATTTACCGGGCCCTTGAGATGTTTTCACAGGTGCGCCTCAAGAGTGAGCATGGTGTTGATACTTCTCACCTGGAAAAGAGCATTGGACTTGCCAGCCACCCGGACAGGTGGTTATCAAGGAAAAGTGAAAACGGACAGATTGCCGTGGGACTTAAGGAAAGCTACGAATTTCTTCTCGAGCTTTCGGACCCCGTGGGCAAGGTCTATTCAGGCATGAAAGAAAAGCTTTGCGGTTCCCTCTCTTTCCGCAACAACTCAAAACTTGCACACGGAGATATTCCTTCAGATAAAAAACAATGGCAGGAATTCTCATCTTTTTGCAGGGAATTCATTGGCAAATGTTCTGAAAGCATAAAATTAAGTCCATTTTATTTTCAACTGCCTGCCAGCTTAAGCTCGGTGAAGATGGAATAGTCAGTATTGTGCAGATAAGGTTTTCCAGTCTCGTTATTGATAGCGAAAAGCGTGTTGAACTATCTTTATCCTGTGTTTATTATTTATTCGTGTAGTGGTGGGATTTATCCCACTTTCTTAAATAGATGCTGTATTCATGCGTCTTATTTCTTTCTTGGCACATGGATATCCTTTACACAAAAACTGGCTTGAACATATAAGACTTTAAAAATTATTTTTTTTAGTTAAGATTTTTAATGTATTCCTAACTATTTGCGCAAGCCTCCCGGAGGGTCAAAAAAAGGGGGTTGGAAGGCTTGAGGATGTAGGTCTGAAAATGGCCACTGTCAGAATGACTGGACCCGTTTATAAAAATGTTTTTCGCAATTTAAATAGAAACTAATAGAGCCCGGATAATGTCAACCTTATATATTCTGGAACAGGGAGCAAAGCTGAAAAAGGAGTCCAGGAAGCTTGTAGTTGAAAAAGAAGATGCTGTTCTTCTTGAAATCCCTGAATTCAAGGTTGAGCGTGTTTTCATATTCGGAAATATCCAGATAACAAC
>DAOQVZ010000230.1:0-2603 GCA_035341815.1 bacterium | reverse complement strand
ATGAGGTCCCTGGCTTCGCGTGCTGCGGCCGCATCGCCGGACACAAATATTGTGGGTACCCCGTATGAGCCGGCCAGAGCTGCGAACAGCCCAAACTCGCCATACTCGGTTCCGTTGACGCGCAGGCCGAGTACGCTGCGGCAGGAACCTGTATGGCTGAATACAGCATCTGATACCCCCGCGCGGGCATGTCGTCCAAGGAATGCCAGTGCGGCAGAGTTGGGCAGTTCGGCCGCATCGTATACTACTTCACAACCTGGCACGAGACGTTCTCTCTGTAAAGGATGTGATTGCTCAAGAACCACCCGCCGCGCACCTGCCTGCCGGGCACCATCGACCAGGGCGTTCACTTCGAGGGTCATCAGAAGTTCCATGTTTTTCCTTTCACCTCCCGCATACGGCAGACCATAGCCGCCGTAAACAACCCCGCTCACTCCTTCCAGGTCCACTTCCACAAACAAGTCTATATTGCCTGTTTTCTTCATTGGTTTTTCCTTGATCAGTTCTTGCATGATGCGTGTACTCCAGTATTTTCAAGCCAATCGGCTACTGCGGCCAGTCCTGACCGGCAGTAATCTGCGAAGGCTCCGGCGACTCCCGCTGAATGCGTTTCCGTAGTAACATCGTCAATTCGGTTCACACCCGGAAGTAGAGCGTGAAAATTGGCCAGCTGGGGAACCCTGAACCTTAAGCTGGTCGTGATTTCACCATTGGGCAAAACAGGGCGGCAGAAACGGCCATTAAGCAGGTTTGCAGTCAATTCGTTTTCAACGTCCTCTCCGACAGGTGCGTCAGGCATCCATTTGAGCAGGGTTTCGAGCACGCAGGAAGCCCCATGCACCATGACCGTGGGAATTCCCAGTGCCCCGGCATACAGGGCGAAGATAGTCAGTTCATCGACCCGGCGCCCGTTCCACTTTATCTCCTGCAGGTTGGTTTCCACCCCTGTGGTAGAACGAACGTGGCCGACCAGACCCTGCCCAACGAATGCAATTCCCGCAAAGGAACCGTCCAGGTAAAGCGTTTCGCCTCCCCTGACAACTGAAACATCGTCAAGCGACGGCCAGTCGAGAGGGCATGCCTCGTGGACAACGCATTCGGATATTCCGGCTGCGCGCGCCCCGCGTACCGCGCGGTTGACCGTTTCCGTCATTGACAAGCGAAGTTTGTCCCCTGCCAGTTCCGGGAAATTGAACCATGGGGGAAGACCGAGTCCACCCCACAGCACCGCGCTAATCCGGGACACATCAGTCATGATATACAGTTTCAAGTGCACCATCCTCTTTTAAACTTTCGCAAAAACCGATTTTACTTCTATTGTGCCAAGAAAAACCTTAAAAAACACCTTTGAAAAATTCACTTATGGTTCTCAATTACTCTTTCCATGGATGTTTCAGGCGTCTTTGCAGGATTGTCCGTCTGCAGCAGCCCTATGCTAAAATTTCAAAGTTTTTCATTCATCTTCTTGCCGGAACATTTTTAAATTGGATGTTCATTTCATTCAGAAAAACTTCAACAGGTTTTCCGAATGTTTCGCCGAAAGCCTTTTCCTTCCGCTTTTCCGTCAACCGCAGGACCTGTCCAACCGGCTGAAACAAGCGTAAGGTTTTCGGAAACCCACGTTATACGGCATCCAGTTCTGGTGTCCACCGTCGATTGTTCTTCCGAGATGAGAATACCCGGAGCAGAAATAGATATAAATATTACCGCAATATATATCAATTTACAGGATTTGAAATATGTTTTCATATTGGACTTCTATAATAACATGACGGAAATCTCCCATGATACTGCAGGAAAGTTTGACAAGGATAATTATTCAGCCTTCTTATGCGTCATTTCAACGTCGTCGAAATACGCACCTGTCACGCTTGACAAGGCAACTATTACCTGGTAGAGTTTATTATCCTTGATATTCTCAGGGACTGTCAGCTTCCATGTTTTTTTGCTCCATTCAGCCGTTGCCTGAGCTGTGAAGTTAAGAGCTCCTATATTCATGGTTCTGCCTTCGTCGTTCTTGCCGTAGCAGTAAAAGTATATTACCACATTCTTCTGTTCAGGATCTTTCACGTAAAAGCTAAGCTCTATCTCGTCTCCCTTTGTTACAGGGATTGTCTTATCTATGGTGAAATGTCCTTTTATATAGATGGAGTTATTCCCACCCTGTGATTGGCCTGCATCTTTTATCAGCCTGTATTCCCCATCTTTTGTGTTCGGATTAACCTTCCATCCGCTGGGAAACAAGAGAGGTTCGTCAAATTTCCAGTTTCTCGTTTGCATGGTCTTTATTATAGGATCTTTTTCTAATACCGTACGGGTTTCTTCAAATCCTCCGTTAATCAATTCGGCTCCCGCTGTTCCCACAATGAAAATCAACAATGCCATAATCGGCAGTCCTTCAAAAATTCTTTTCTTATTCATTATTCCCTCCTTGTATTATGTTCCTGTTCTCAGTAATGATATGAGAAGTTGTCTACTCCTTTTTCTGATGGAGGTCGGTCCTCGGCGTTCTTTGCGAAGGACGGTCCTCCGTCTCTTGCACTTTATAAAACCGTGGCGCTTGCCCCGGTTTTCCCGAGATTTAACCCGTGAGGGAGACCCGC
>DAOQVZ010000229.1:0-2604 GCA_035341815.1 bacterium | reverse complement strand
ACCAGGAGTCCCGCAACTGCGGCTTGCCCTCCTCCTGCCGCACTGTGAAGGGGAGTCACTCCGAGCCAGTCCCTCGATTCAAAACCTTTTATGTACGCGCCTTTCTCCACCAGTATTCCAACTATCTCAACATAACCTTTTCCCGCGGCATGATGTATTAAAAGTTTACCGTCCACGTCCCTGATATTAACTTCAGCGCCCCTATCCGTTAGAAGGCTGACCATGTCCGCATGGCCCTTGCTGACAGCCCTGTAAAGAGGGGTAAGCCCGTCCCATGATTTTGCATTGATATCGGCCCCCTTCTCAATGAGAAGCGTGGCAATCCCTGTATTTCCAGCCTCTGCCGCGGCGTGAAGGGGAGTAAGGTTATCCCATGTTTTTACGTTAATGCCTGCGCCTTTGTCCAGCAGAAGTTTTACTGCAGTGACATCACCGGCTTCGCACGCCCTGTAGAGAAATGTTTTACCATCGCTGTCAGCCGCATCAAGATTCACTCCCTTATCAATGAGTTTTTTCAGATTCGCCGCTATACCCTGCCTGCTTTTGATTACGACGTCAGGCGAAATCCTTATTTCTTTTGCAAAGCCTGCCCGCATAAACAAGGCAGAAAACAGTATTGCCATGATTAGCGTTAAAAAAGAATCCTGTTTTCTCACGTTACACCCCCGTTTTGAGTTGTAAAACTTATAAATAATTAAAAAAATGTATTTTAACTGAATCCGCAATAATTCTATTTTAAGACTATTTGTCGATAATTCAAAATAAATCTGTTTAATAATTCAGCATATCGCTTTTGAGATCCTGAATGGAAGCGTTTCAGGATACAGGCCAGAAACAACGGAGGTCCGACCCTTTTGGACTTTATTTGATTTTTGTTTTCTTTGCTGATAAACTGAAAAGAATAAAATTTTTGGTTTTGCAAATATAGTGCGTTTTACCCTTTAGGGGACACCGCCGCATTTTAGCGGGAAAGGAGACGAAAGATGATTAAAGCAGGATTTGGAAGCGTTGACATAACTCCCCCTCTCGGATGCGGGCTCCAGGGATATTTTCTGCCGCGCAAGAGCGAAAAAATTCATGACCCGCTGTCAGCAAATGCCATGGTGGTGGACGACGGGAACGAGAGAATATGCCTTGTATCATGCGACCTGGTGTGCCTGAACAGCGATATTGTCAGGGAGACGAGAAAGCTGGCAAAGGAAAAAGCGGGCATATCTGAAAACAGCATAATTATCTGCGCCACGCATACGCACACGGGGCCTGTAGTCGGCGCAACTGTTCTGCCGGGATGGGAGAATTCAAGGGACTGGAAATGGCTTTCTTCACTTCCTTCGTACATATGCTCCGCCATCGTGCACGCCGCAAATTCCATGGAGGAAACGGGAGCAGCGTGTCTCTGCGGCAGGGAAGAAAAGGTATCTTTCAACAGAAGGTTCCTCATGAAAGACGGAACTGTCAGGACTAATCCGGGAATCGGAAATCCCGATATAGTGAAGCCCGCAGGTCCCATAGACCCCGAAGTCGGAATCATGGCTTTCGGAGAAAGCTTTTCACGTGTGTCGGGTCTTGCGGTAAATTTCGCCCTTCACCTCGATACGATGGGAGGCAACAGCATTTCGGCCGATTTTCCCGGGGTAATGCGCAAAATCATCCGAAAGTCTCTCGGCGAAAATACGGGAATTGTCTACACCTCTGGCGCAATGGGAAACATAAACCATATAAATGTCAACCGCGACAAGGAAAAAAAATACAGGTATTTCGAATTCCCCGAGCGCATAGGCAGGATACTCGGGAACGAGGTGCTCAGAACGGTTGCCAGGATGGAAAAGTTCAGATGCGACGCAAAGGTGGCAGGGAAAAAGGTTTCAGTCAACCTGCCTCTCAAGGAATATGACGACGCATCTCTCGAGAAGGCAAGAAAGGCAGTGCATGCAGAAGCGGGACTTCATAACCTCGAATATCTTAACGGGCTCGGAATGCTGAAAGCGGCGGCCCTCGGAAAAGGGGAAGTTTCAGCCGATGTTGCGGCAATAAGGATTGGAGATACCGCTTTTGTAAGCATTCCAGGCGAGTATTTTGTCGAACTCGGCCTTTATATCAAGGAGAAATCGCCGTTCTCAAACACATTCGTGTCTGAACTCGGACTCGACAGCCTTGGGTATATAGCCCCCAGGGAAGCATACTCACAGGAGGGATATGAACCTGTCAGCTCGCCCCTTGCATGCGGCGCGGGGGAAATACTGGCGGAGACTGCCGTAAAACTGCTTGAATCCCTCAATCAATAGAAGTTGACAGGCCTTTGCCATTCAAGATGGATTAAAAATTTCAGGGAATAGTACGGGGGAAACAGTATCAGAGCCAGCCCTCGAGTTTTGCCAGAAACTTTCCGTATTCGAGAAAATTCTGCCAGGAGATGTCAGATGGAACTCCATGGTCGCATCCGGGTATGTATCCTCTTTCTTTCAGCAGGGGAGGCACGACCCTCAATAACTCGTTTTCCATGGCTATTCCGCCCTTCGCGATAGACCTTTTGTCTATCCCCCCTTTGTAGGCCATCCTTTTCCCGTAAAGTTTCCTGTACGCAACTATATCGTTTCCTGCCGC
>DAOQVZ010000228.1:0-2638 GCA_035341815.1 bacterium | reverse complement strand
GGAAAGGGACAAAAGGGTGCGGGTAATGCACCAGGCCAATAGGGGTGAGGCTGGAGCCCGAAACACAGGCATCTCGGCTTCCTCGGGACAATTTGTCGGGTTTGTAGATTCAGACGATTATATCTCTCAGGGATACTATGAGAATATGCTCGCCCCCTTCAGGAAATATTCCGGAATAGACATGGTCATTTCAGGTATTTCAGTTGTGTCATTTGGCCGGACAAAAAGAGTCTCCTGCGGTAAAGATATCCTGCTTGACAGAAACCGGTTTGCGGCAAAATTTTTCCAACTTCAGGAAAAAGGCTGCCTTAATACCGTGTGGAACAAGCTGTACCCGGCCCAACTAACAAAAAAAGTATTATTTAAGTCCGACAGGAAGATAGGGCCTGACTATGTCTTCAACCTGGAATGTTTTACTTTATGCAAAAAATTCGCCATCATCCCTGAACACGGATATTTTTATGTCATGAGAAGCAACAGCGTAACGGGGCGGGCGGTCAATTCTTACCAGCCTGAACACGAACTTGAAAAATCTCTTGAGTGGAGAAGGTTGACGGAATTCTTCTTTAAAAAGCTTGCCATTCCTGCCGTGGATATTGAAAAACACCTTTCAATGAGACAACCTCTTTGGTTCTATATCCTGGCAAAGAATGTCATATCTCCCGGAACGCCCTACAGTTTCAGACAACAGGCGGTTCAGCTCGGCAAAATAATGAACCATGTTGAGAGAGGCAAAGGGATACCCATCAAAAAAGGAAGGGGGAAAATTTACTGTCTCTTCCTGCTGTGCCGCATTCTGAGGGCCCCCTTATCCGTACTCATATTTCTAAAGACTTTCATTTTCGCGGAAAGATGTTGCAGGGGTTCGGTCAGGCTTCTACGCCGGCCAACCCCAAGGCCAGAAGGAGATACATGCAGATGAAAAATCCTGAAATAAGCATCATAGTCCCGGTGTACAACGTTGAAAAATACCTTCACCGGTGTATCAAAAGCCTGCTCAACCAGAACCTTAAGGATTTTGAACTTATCCTGGTCAACGACGGTTCTCCGGACAATTGCGGCAGTATCTGCGACGATTATGGCCGTAATGACCCTCGGATAAAGGTGATACACCAGGAAAACAGGGGAGTCTCAGCCGCAAGGAATACAGGGATGGAGGCCGCAGGAGGCAGGTTCGTGGGTTTCATAGACCCGGACGATTACATAGGCCCGGGACATTTTAAAAACATGCTTCTTGCCCTCAGGAAATACGGGGAAATAGACCTTGCAATATCCGGATATACCTTCACATCAGGCGGCAGGGAAAAAAAGATATCTTATGTAAGGGAAGCTGTATTGAACAGGGAAGATTTCGTTTCCAATTTTTTCAGCCTTCAGAGGAGAAACCTTTTAAATCTGGTCACAAACAAGCTTTACAGGGCGGACCTGGTAAAGAATGTCCGGTTTGAACCGAAAAATACTGTCGGCCAGGATTACTTTTTCAACCTTTCATATTTCCCCTTGTGCAAGAGGTTCGCGATGGTTCCTCAATGCGAATACTTTTACACCATCTGGGAAACAAGCGTTACAACCCTGTCCACAAAAAAATACTACATCCACCATGACCTTGCCAATTCGGTTCCCAGGCGGGAGAAAATCAGGGCACTGTTCATCAAAAACGGGATTCCGGAAGATGATATAAAAAAACACCATGATGCGCAGGAGCCTCAATGGTTTTTTGTCACGGTAAGAAATGCCATGGCAGGAGGTACACCTTTCGATTTCAGGGGACAGGTAAAACAGATACGAAAGGCAATGAAATTTAAAAAGGCAGGAAGGAGGGCCAGGATAGAGACTGAAAAAGGAGCCGTTAAGATTGCCATGATGCTCTGCTACCGGATAACTTCTCCCACTATGGTATGGCTTTTCATGAAGATGTTTTCTCTTGCCATGAGAGGCATAAGGAATTCGAAAAAAATACTTGTTTCAAAACGCAGGACCAACCTGAAATGAATATGCCAGTTGGCATCCATTGAATTTTACACCTTAGAATGAATATCAAAATGATAAGTAAAAACCGGGCGCTTGCAATCAATTCAATAACCAGCATGGTTGCCTTTATATCCAACCTTGCCATAAACTTTTTTCTCTCCCCGTACATTGTCAGGAAACTGGGAGTGGAAGCAAACGGTTTCATCATGCTTGCCAACAACTTTGTGAATTACGCGGGTCTTGCCTCAATAGCCCTCAACTCCATGTCCGGAAGGTTCATAACATTAAATATCTACAGGGAAGACATGGAAGAAGCCGGCAGGTATTATTCCACCATAACCGTGGCAAACTCGGTTTTCGCCCTCCTGATGCTTATACCCGCAATCCTTGTCTCCTTCTACCTGGAGCATATCATAAAGATACCTTCAAACCTCGTATGGGACGTGAAGATGCTCTTCTTTCTGACTTTTTCCAGCTTTCTTCTCGGAGTGGCTTCGTCAAGCTGGGGGGTTGCGACTTTCGTGACAAACAGGCTCTATCTCAGCTCAATCATCAGGATGAATTCCCAGGTTCTTAAAGCCATCGTAATACTCGGGCTATTTGGACTCTTCAAGCCTTCGGTACACTATGCAGGTATAGCCAAGCTTGTTATGGCAATTTATGTTGC
>DAOQVZ010000227.1:0-2648 GCA_035341815.1 bacterium | reverse complement strand
CGGCTCTCGGTGAATTGGCAACGCTGATTATTCCCGAAACATGGAAATTTCATGAAATACTTGCCACTTCGATGACACCCGTATGGAGTATTGATAAACTTGATATAATCATCCTTGCTGTTAATTTCTGCATAAGCTTCAAATTTAATATAGTGACGCTTGCCGGCATAATAGCAGGCTGTATTTTCAGCCTGCGCAAAGTATAACAACGGCGTGTAAACCTGTCAATTTCCGTTTTTGCGTTCAATTATTGAAATTTCCTGTCCGGCTATCGCCCTCTCCTTGAGTTCGAACATCTGTTTCAGCCTTTCTTCCCTGAACATGCCTTTATTCAACCTGAACTCCTCAATAAGCCTCGCAGTGTAATTGCTGCCGAGAAAATGGGGAAGTATTACATAGTCTGCATTTGCTCCGTAAAGGGTAAAAGCATCGGAAATCTGTCTTGCCGTTACAATAACTATATTCTGTTTATTCTTCTCTCTGATTTTTTTCAAAATGAGCATGTTCGTATCAATATCAGGTACAGTTGAAACAACCATTTTCATCCTGTAAAGCTTCAGGGAATCAAGCAGCTCTCCGTCGTCTGCATCTCCGTATATGCAGTTTGACCCTCTCATTTTAAGTTTTTTAACTACATCGGGATTAATTTCTATAACAAGAAAATTTTTGAACAACATTTCAAATATTTTCAAAATGGAAAACCCCGTCCTGTTGTAACCAATCAGAACATAATCAAAATTCCTTGAGAGCGTTTCTCTTTCCAACACATGTTTCCGTTCAAAAACCGACAGTAATCCTGAAATTTTTTCATAAATTCTGTCGGAGTACATTATAAGATAGGTAGAACCTGCAATGGTAACAAGACCTATAAGAGTCACAAAGGAAAGCACATCTCCGTCGAGATGCCCTACCCTGACGCCCATTGCTATAAGTATTAGGGAAAACTCTGAAATCTGTGCTACAGTCAGACCGGCATGGAAGCCCGTTTTTTTTCCATATCTGAATATGCCCATAAGTATCATGACGATAAGCGGGTTGCCTGCCAGGATAAACAGGGAAAGCACTGCTGCGGGGAAAATTACGCTTCCGAGCTGCCCGAAAACCATCTGGCTGCCAAGAGCTATAAAGAAAAATATTATAAAGAAATCCCTCAGAACTTTTAGCTTTGAAGCAATGGCATGGCTGTAACCCGTCGTGGCTATCGATATCCCGGCAATCAATGCACCAACCTCCATGGACAGCCCGGCTGACTGGAAAAGGAAAGCCAGTCCGAGCCCCCAGACTATCACAAAAAGAAAAAGAAATTCCTGCGATTCAGCCAGGAAATCCGTAATATTAAGAATAACATGCTTTGTAAACAGTGCAAGCAGCATTATCAATAGAAACCCCTTCAGCAGTGATACGGCAATAAGCGCACCAGCCTCAGTTCCTCCTGCAAGAGAAGATATGACAATAAGCGCCAAAATGGCTGCAAAATCCTGCACCAGCAAGAACCCTATGGCTATCTTGCCGTACAGTTTTTCCATGTCGTCCCTGTCGGAAAGAAGCTTCATTATGATTATTGTGGAAGAAAACGTGAGGGCAACGGAAATGTAAAGCGCATGTAAAGGAGCAAACCCCAACCATCTCGACAGGAAATATCCTATAACGGAAGTGAATATGAGCTGTCCCGTTCCTGTAATGAGAGAAATTTTACCCACTTCTTTTATGACACGCGGCGATAGATGAAGTCCTACAAGAAAGAGAAGGAAAGATATGCCGAGTTCGGAAAAACCTTTTATTACGTTGGGATTTTTTATTATATCAAGAAAGAAAGGGCCCGAGATTATACCGGATATTATATAACCTATGATAAGAGGCTGTTTCAATATCCTCATTATAAATGAAACAAGCAGGACAACCAGTATTAAAAGACTTAATTGGGCTATTATATGTTCCATTTCATGTTTTGATTATAACATCCCTGCACGGACGTTAAAAACCTCAGATAAAATATTGCTCTGCATGGCATCTGATATTAATTGACTCTTTCCGTCTTATATTATACAATTTATAAGGTTAATTATAATTTAATAACACCCTTTTTGATTTTCTTAATTTTCTTCCAAATGGAAATTACCATAGATTTTTTTCACTATATTCTGCTGGCGGCAACTGTAATGCTGCTTGTGGGTGTTTTGTCAAGCAAAATTTCCAACAGATTGGGTATTTCCTCAATACTTGTGTTTATAGTAATAGGAATACTGGCAGGTTCAGAGGGACCCGGAGGGATTTTTTTTGAGAACTACCAGGCGGCACAATTTTTTGGAATCATCGCGCTTTCCTTCATCATCTTTGACGGAGGGCTTAATACCCAGTGGAGCGAGGTAAAACCGCTTCTCCTGCAGGGCTTTTCTCTCGCCACGGCGGGTGTCTTGCTCACAGCCGTCATTACCGGAAGTTTCGCCGTCCTGATACTTGGTTTTTCTCCTGAAGAAGGGTTCCTGCTGGGAGCCATCATATCCTCCACAGATGCCGCATCGGTTTTCTCCATACTGAGGTCCAGGCGAATAAAACTTGCAAATCAGATACAGAATCTGCTTGAGCTGGAATCAGGCAGCAATGACCCCATGGCTGTTTTTCTCACACTCGGATGCATAACTCTCATG
>DAOQVZ010000226.1:0-2671 GCA_035341815.1 bacterium | reverse complement strand
CATGCTTTTTGCCGCATATGCAACTTTTATGGCAAGAAAATTTTTCAAAAATCCTCAACTCGACTCTCACATGAAATTTTTGAAAAGCGTAAGTTAAAAATTACAAACCCGTTCTTTAAAACATCTTCATCACAATATATCCGTAATCTCCCGTTACGGAAACCTCCACGCCTTTTGCCGGAACAGCGCTTTCCGTATGAAGTGTTACGGAAGGAGTTTTTTCTACCACTTCAAGTTTTTTCCCGACTAATTCCGCCGGAAGCTTTATGACATCCTTCTCCACGGATTTGTGATAATCCACGTAAACAACGGTTTCATTTTCCTGTTGATTCCAGTAAAGAGAAGTGGCGTTACCTGCAAAGTGCGGGTTAAAATACTGCCTGTATCCCACAAAATACAAATCCTTGCCTCTGGAAACATTGCCCATTTTGGTATCGGCTGCAGCAGGATAGGTTTTGCTGGTTTTGTATATCCACACAAACCTTTCCGTATTTTTAACCCTTTCCGAGGGAACGCTCATGCCGTGTATTAATGAATAACCAAGCGCAAAGCCTACTTCCCTTACGGTTTTCTCTCCCTCTTTGTGCCCGAGAAATTGGATGAACCTGTCGGGAGGATTTTGCGGGTCTGATACATTATTATCCTTGACGGTAAAATAGAGGGGGGTGGTAAGAGGAGGGTAAAAATCCTGGATGCTTCGGAAATCGTATTTGACGCCGCCAACTTCAAAGGGAAGCGTCTTCGGAATGTAATAATCATGGACCTGGTAATCCTTCTTTTTAAGCTGGGCTGTCATTACCCCGAGAAACTGTTCCATGTTGAACGACTTATATGCTTTAAGTCTGGTATAGACAACGTTTGCTCCGTTGGGGAAAAATCTGAAGATGGTGTTGTAGCCAATCACCGCTTCAAGGTGGTCGGATATGAAACTCCGTTCCTGCCCGGGATGCTTTATAAAATCATTTAGAAGCGAGCCCGGGTGGATTATATCGTATTCTTCAATTACGTCAAGCCACCTGCATGAAGCAGCCTCGCCTTCCTTGAGAGGAGTCTTTCCGTCCAGCAGGTATTCCTGTTTCTTTATCCTGCAGGAAGGCCACATCTGCACACCCCACTTTTTGCCGGTAAAATTTATGGAGGAATTTCTGGAATCGCTTTTAAGAACCGGCCCTTCAATTCTTCTTTCAAATTTCCACACATCACCTTCTGGCTTGTTTTCAGGCATAAACAAAAGCTTATCACTGCTGATTATTCTAATCAGGTAAAACTTTCTGCCCACTGAGTCTTTCCATTCGCTCCCCAGGTCTTCAAGCGTCCTGCCGTGTCCTTCGCATACAAGTTCCAGGCCCACGGCGGCACCGTGGTTGCCTCCTATTGCGGTGCCGTTCATGAGCAACGCGCAGGCATCATCACCTACACGGTGTACTTGCTTTCCCGAGTTGAGAGATACCACATCCATGCCGGCAGCACTGCTTACAAGAAATGCTCCGTGGAAATTCACCTGCCGGTTGTGTGTCCCCAGTCCCACATGGATAACAAGGTCCTCATTCCCGGAAAAACGGCTACGGATGTAGACGGTATCAGACTCTTTCAAAACACGCAGTTCCTTGCCGTTTTGTGTTTCTTCCGAGTGAATAAACGCCGATAAACACAAGACTATCGATACAAAAGCTAACATTGCACGCCGTTTCATTGCTAAACTCCTTTGCTCTTTACCATAAGCTTATCTTGCGAAGAACTGCATTTTACTTCTTCCCCGCGATACTTTCAATAAGCACTTCCTACTGAAAGAATCTTCATGTTAAAGCATCGCAAGCATTTGTAATCATTTTATCTTTTTCCTGTCTTAATATAATCATCCTCCCTAACGTGATTTTGTTTTATCTCTATTATACCTCTAAACCGGTTGTATTTATTAAAAAAATTCCTTATTATTTATCATTTACATGTTTTTCAAAAACCTATGGCATGGCAAACAAGCGGATAAGATTAATCACATGTTTTGTAATTAACCCCATTTTTGATATAATACTTGTTAATATGTCTGCAGGGAACAGCAGACTGAAAAAATATTTCCAAACCACGCAGAACATTTAAATCGGGAGAACAAAATGATTAAAGGACTTGCACATATATGTTTCACCGTAAAAAATCTTGAAGAAACGATAAGGTTTTACTGCGGGATTCTCGGAATGAAAGAGGCCTTCGATTACGTCAACGAAGACGGCAGGAAATTCGGTGTATACATCCACGCTGGAAATAGGAATTTCCTGGAGATATTTGAACGCCCCCACGATGCCGCCGCGCAACACCAGTCATACCAACATTTCAGCATGGAAGTTGAGAATATACAGGAAATGGTAAACAAGCTCAACTCAGCAGGAATAAAAACAACGGAAATAGGCAGGGGCAAAGACAGGAGCTGGGGATTAAAATTTTCCGACCCTGACGGCAATACCGTGGAACTGCAGGAATACACTGATGAAAGCAAGCAGGTGATATGGCTCAAAACCCTTGAGGGAAAAAAAACAAGTCTGTGATAAGAGATAAGTTTACAGAAGATAAACCTGAAAACCGGGGAATAAAATGAAACCTGAAAGTCTAATGATGTCTTATGGCTATAAGCCCGAATTATCTGAAGGTTCGATAAAATGCCCGCTTTTTCAAACAT
>DAOQVZ010000225.1:0-2714 GCA_035341815.1 bacterium | reverse complement strand
GCGTAAATATTCTTCGCGGTTGTTCTCATGCAGGCATCTGTTACAATTGCACCTTTCTCAAGAGATATGGAGACATTTCCCATATCCGGGATATTGGGCTTCCTTCCAACAGCGACAAGTATTTTTTCTGCCTCTATTTCGTCTATATCGTTTATTTTCCTGCCTGTCATAATCCTTATTCCCCTTTTTTCAAGGTACTTTTTCAACAGGCCAGTTATTTCCTCGTCGCCTTCCGGCACAAGGTTTTCCTTCATTTCATATATGGAAGTTTCGACCCCGAACTTGTTGAAAATCGAGGCGAACTCGCAACCTATTACGCCTCCGCCAATCACGGCTATGCTTTTCGGCAGTTTTTCCATTTTCCACAAGTCGTCGCTGGTAAGAGTTCTTTCGCCTGTCCTGCATATTTCCGGCGTACAGGGAATACCGCCCGTAGCAATAACTATGTTTTTACACTCAATCTTTTTGTCTCCTGCCTGCACGATATCGGCTTCAATCAGCCTGCCTTCTCCCTGGTACAGGTCTATGCCGTTTTGCTTTAAAAGAAAGTTGATGCCGGTTCTTAACCTTAAAACGACATCAGTTTTTATCTCGTTAATTATTCTGTCCCATCTATAGCTGACATTTTTTTCTATGGATTTAAATCCGGAGCCGGTCACCTGTTCGGAAATGCAAAAAAGGCTTTTAGTCGGAATGCATCCCCTGTTCAAGCAGACTCCTCCCAGTTGCCCTGATTCAATCATTGCCACTTTCATTCCTGACTGCGCGCATCTTATCGCACAGGGATAACCGCCGGGTCCACCGCCAATGACTATTACATCATGCATTTTTTCTCAACCTCCGTGTTAAAGATATTGGAAATCCATATTTAAGACAGCCGGTCATTTTCAACTACTCTTACATTTCTTTTTCTTTTCATATTCCAGGACTATCTTCGCCGCTTCTTCAAGTCCTTTTACCACGAAATCAGGTTTTATATCCCAGTTTTCAGTTTCTTCGTTTTTTTTTGTTTTTCCTGAAAGGACAAGTATCGTTTTTGTTCCTGCTGATTTTCCTGCTTTTACATCTATGTCTGAATCTCCTATGAAAAAGGAGTCTTTGAAATCTATATCCGCAAACTCTTTTCTTGCCCTGTAAAAGAGTCCAGGTTTGGGTTTCCGGCATTCGCAGTTTTCTTCCTGCGTATGGATGCAGTAATAAAACCTGTCTATTTTTATCCCTTCTTTTGCAAGGTGTTCTTCAGTTTTTCCCGTTATGTTTTCGAGGTCTTCAACGGAAAATACGCCTTTACCGATTCCTGCCTGGTTGGAAATGACGATTATCCTGTAATTGTTCTCATGAAATATCCTGAGCCCTTCTACAGCGCCCGGCAAAAATTCAAACTCTTCCCATCTCTTTATCCAGTCGTTGGGGGTAAATACCGAAATAACACCGTCTCTGTCAAGAAATATTGTTTTCACGTGGTAAAATTAATGTTTGCGAAAAAACGGAATGGTTTCTTCAATTCCCATCATCAAGTTCATGTTATGCACTGCCTGTCCTGAAGCGCCTTTTATGAGATTGTCGAGGGCGGATATTATTACAACCTGCCTGTCTCTTACGACCTTAAGTCCTATGTCGCAGAAGTTTGTGTTGGCCACGTTTTTTACCGCGGGAGATGTCCCGTAGTTCATAATCCTTACAAAAGGTTCATCCCTGTAAAAATTTTCATACATTGCCTGTATTTCAAGTGCTTCCGCAGGTTTTTTAAGATTTACATAGCACGTTGAAAGAATTCCCTGGTTAAAGGGAACAAGGTGCGGCACGAATGTCACTTCGTATTTTTCTCCGGATACACATGAGAGGATTTCCTCTACCTCGGGCGTATGCCTGTGTTCTCCGACTTTGTACGCTTTCATGTTTTCGTTGCACTCTGCAAAAATATTTTCCAGCTTGAGACTTCTTCCTGCTCCTGTAACACCGCTTTTGGAGTCGGCAATAATGTTCCCTTTAATGAGCTTTTTCACGGCCAGAGGCATAAGGGCGAGGATTATTGAAGTTGGATAACAACCCGGATTGGCGACATTAATGGATTTTTTTATATCATTTCTGTTCATTTCGGGCAATCCATAGACAAAACTGTCAAGGTATTCGGGGCAGGCATGCTTGGCGTACCATTCTTCATACTTGCACAGATTCTTAAACCTGAAATCCGCACTCAAATCCACGACCTTTTTATCAATGCTTAAAATATCAGGCATCAGTTTCATTGAAACAGCGTGAGGGAGTGCGAGAAACAGGAAATCGCATCTATCTTTTATCTTCTTCCAGTCGTATCGGTTTTCGCATTTCAGACTGATGATGTTTTTTACTTTTGGGATTATATCGGATATTTCCGGAGTTCCCCTTTCCGGAGAGACAAAACCTTCCGTTATCTTCGCTTCGGGATGCGACAGTAGTATTTCCACCAGTTTTTGTCCCGCATATCCCGAAATGCCGAAAATTCCCACTCTTACCATTTATCTCTCCAAATAATTTCGTTATTACTGTAATTTGTAATTTTGACGGCGAATCAGTATTATAACCGAAACAATGAGGTTTGATTCTTTGGATTTTTTGAGTTCAGTATTTCTTATTATTATCTCTTTGTCCACTGGAATCTTTTTCTTGCCCCTTTCTGCCCGTACTTCTTTCTTTCCTTCATTCTTGAATTTCTTGTAAGCAGACCGTATTCT
>DAOQVZ010000224.1:0-2762 GCA_035341815.1 bacterium | reverse complement strand
GCCATTCTGCCTGAGATATTCAACCTCTTTGCAAAAAGAAACCGGGTCTATAACTACCCCGTTTCCTATAACGCAAACCTTTTCGGGATAAAGTATCCCTGAAGGTATCAGGTGGAAAACAAATTGCCTGCCGTTTACCACCACGGTATGTCCGGCATTTGCTCCGCCCTGATATCTCGCAACTATGTCTACATCGTCCGCGAGATAATCAATTACTTTTCCTTTTCCTTCATCACCCCATTGGGTTCCCAATACAACTGTTATCATCTATTCTCCCGTTCGTATTTACAGTATTAATTACTTGAACAACCAGACAGCCGACCTTGATAGTTTTACCACAAATTTCAATCTTTGGCAAGCAGAAGTAAGTTTGCCTTTATTTTTTTGAATAATCGCCTATTTATTATATAATAAATGTCATTATGAAAAAAATAACAAACACTCTCAAACAATACGAAAGCATAAAAAATATAGCAGGTCCATTGATATTGGTCGAAGGAGTAGAAGGAGCAGGTTACGGAGAACTCGTAGAGATATCAACGCAGGAAGGAGAAACAAGACTTGGAAAGGTTCTTGAAATCCATCATAAAAACGCCCTGATTCAGGTTTTTGAAGGCACAACCGGATTGAGCACATGCAAAACAAAGGTGAGGTTTACAGGAAAATCCATAGATTTCGGTGTCTCGCCGGGAATCCTGGGCAGGGTATTTACAGGTATGGGAAAAGTGCGGGATAAAGGTCCGGAAATAATACCGGAAAAATACCTTGATATAAACGGTTCTCCCATCAATCCTACAAGGAGAGATTATCCATCTGAATTCATACAGACAGGCATTTCGGCAATCGACGTACTCAACAGCCTTGTAAGGGGCCAGAAACTTCCCATCTTTTCGGGAGCAGGCATGCCCCATAACACTCTTGCAACCCAGATAGTAAAACAGGCAAAAATACCGTCCGAAAAAAAAGACGTGAAATTTGCCGTTGTATTTGCGGCCATGGGAATAACCTTTGAAGAAGCAGAATTCTTTCAGAAAGAATTCAGGGAAGCGGGAGCTATTGAAAGGTGTGTAATATTCATAAACCTTGCCGATGAGCCTGCCATAGAAAGGATTTCTACACCCAGAGTAGCCCTTACAACAGCAGAATATCTTGCATTCGAATTGGGAATGCACGTTCTCATCATACTTACCGACATGACAAACTACGCGGAAGCTCTTCGGGAAATTTCTGCCGCAAGAAACGAAATTCCCGGCAGGCGCGGCTATCCTTCATACCTTTATACAGACCTCTCGATGATATACGAAAGGGCGGGAAGAATTAAAGACAGGGAAGGTTCGGTTACACAGATAGCAATATTGACCATGCCTGAAGACGATAAAACCCATCCCATACCCGACCTTACGGGGTACATAACAGAAGGACAGATAATATTCTCCCGCCAGATGCACCTTAAAGGCATATATCCCCCCATAGACATACTTACGTCTCTTTCAAGGCTCAGGGACAAAGGAATAGGTTTTGACAAGAAAACAAACACGGAACTCACCAGAGACGACCATCCTGCAGTGGCAAGCCAGCTGTTTGCATCATACGCACGGGGCAAAGAAGCCGAAGAACTTTCAGTCGTATTAGGAGAAGCTTCGCTTACAGAAATGGATGTAGCCCATCTGAAATTTTCGCGACAGCTGGAAGCGGAATTTATCACTCAGGGCAAAAATGAAGAAAGAACGATAAAGGAAAATCTCGATATCGGATGGAAACTGCTGAAAACTCTTCCGAAAAATGAAATAAAGAGAATTCCCCCGGAAACCGTGCAAAAATACTGGAAAGAAAATACGGGTGAAAAATGAAACTCAAGGTCAACCCCACAAGGATGGAACTTCTCAAGCTCAGGAAGAGAATGCGTCTTGCAAAACGGGGACATAAACTTCTTAAAGATAAAGAGGAACAGCTCCTGATAGAATTCAGAACCCTTGTCGACGAGGTAAAAAAAGAACGGAAATTAACCGAGAAAAACCTTATTGAATTTTACTCTGAGGTTTTGAAACTCAAGGGTTTAACGGATGAAAAAACATGGGCTGCCATGATTGGCAGTTATCCTTTCAAAACAGAATTTCATATTAAAGTGCAACGCATCTTCAACATCCCCATATCAAAAATCTGGTTTAAGACCCAGCCTGAAAAACCGTTGGAAAATCATATGGCATCTCCTTACTTCCGACACCTTGTCATCAGGGGAAAACAAATTATGGAACAGCTTACGAAACTTTGTTTTCTCGAAAGCAAACTTATAAGTTTTGCTTCAGAAATAGAAAGAACCAGGAGAAGAGTCAATGCGCTGGAATTTGTTCTTATCCCAAATATCAGCGAAACAATAAGGTTCATAACCTTTAAACTGAACGAAAACGAGAGAACCTCGCTTGTCACTTTGAAACATATCCAACTGACCCGCCAGGAATGATTTGCAGGCAGTTTTAAAACTCATAATTCCACAGATATCATTATTCTGAAGTTATGAAGTTACATATTTAACTTATAGAGAGTTACATAAGTAAAGTCGTAAAGCCGTGAGGCAAAAGAGATACAGTTGACGGCGAGTGCGCAAGCACAGAATTAAGACAAGGCGAAAAGCGCAAGCGTTCTGACTATAACCTTGCCCGGAGCTGTCTGAGCCTGCCGTATGGCAGGCGAGTCCGCCTTCGCCAAGGCTTCGGCCGGATAAATTCTCCGGGGTCAGATTTCGCCGTAGTTCTTACCTGTGC
>DAOQVZ010000223.1:0-2781 GCA_035341815.1 bacterium | reverse complement strand
GATTTTTCAGCCCTCGCGTAGTGGACCATCATTGAAGAATCGACAACAATTTTAGTCTTCATCAGCCTGCCTTTACCTTCTTATTTTTATTCCAGGCCTTCAAGGTACTTTTCAGCAGAAGTTGCCGCCGTAGCTCCTTCCCCGCAGGCGGTAACAACCTGGTAGAGAGATTTTCTTACCACGTCTCCGCACGCAAAAACGCCCTTTTCGGACGTCTGCATCTTATAATCCGTCATTATGTATCCGCTCGGGTTCTGTTCAATCTTTCCTTTTATGAAATCAACGTTCGGCTTCTGTCCCACCGATATGAAAATTCCGTCAACATCCAGATTTTCCGTGATATTTTTGTCCAGTCTTTTTAGAATGATGCTTCTTACGCTTTCTCCGCCCTTTATTTTTTCGACAACAGCCGAAAGGACAGGCTTGATGGAAGGGTATTTAAGAATCTCTTCCTGGAAATGTTTCGAAGCCCTGAACTCGTTCCTCCTGTGAACCAGGTAGCATACGCTTGCGTACCTGGTAAGATATATGGCCTCTTCAAGGGCAGAGTTGCCTCCTCCCACCACAGCGATTTTTTTATTCCTGAAAAAAGCCCCGTCGCAAATGGCGCAGTAAGAAACTCCTCTGCCGAGAAACCTGTCTTCACCTTCAACGCCAAGTTTCTGCCTTGACGAACCGCTGGCTATTATAAGGGCACCGGCATTCATTTCCCTGCCGTCTGACAGTTTGACTATTTTGTTCCGGCCTTCAAAAGAAACTTCCGCCGCTTCGCCCTCCAGCAATTCTCCTCCCCAGTTCAAATACTGCTTCTTCATTCTTTCAGAAAGCTCAGTGCCGGAAATGCTTTCTTCAAAACCCGGATAGTTTTCTATTTTTTCGGTAATAAGCATATTGCCGCCGGCATAGAGTTTTTCAATCACTGCAGTTTTTATCCTCGCTCTCGCAGAATACATGCCGGCGGTCAGACCCGCGGGTCCGCCCCCTATTATTAGAACATTTTTTTCCAATACATAGCCCTCTATAATAAAGAAATAATGGGGGGGAGATGCCCTGCAACTCCCCCCATCCGGAAAAATTCCGCCAAAATTCCCGGAATCACTGGATATTTACTTTTAACTCCTTCTTTTTCTCTTCGGCAGCTTTCGGAAGATTTATCTCGAGAACTCCTTCCTTGTAAGAAGCCTTGATATTATCCCTGTCTATTGCACAAGGCAAAGGAAGCGTTCTGAGAAAAGCTCCTTCTCTTATTTCTTTTCTGTAGATGTTCTCTTTCTTTACCTCTTTAACATCTTTTTTCTTGCCCGACAGGGTTATGGCATCATCCGTTATCGAGACTTCAATCTCTTCCTTCTTCATCCCCGGAATTTCGGCTTTTACAATTACGCTGTCATTCTCTTCGTAAATATCTACGAGAGGCGCCTTGGTATGCCCCTCCCAAAAATCCACTTCCGGCTTGAATATCCTGTCCACTATCCTGTCAAAATCATCTCTTACGTCAACCAGTTCCCTGAAAGGATTCCATCTTACCATTTTATCCATATCAAACACCTCCGTCGTTTTTTTATTTTACTATTTTAGATGAAGAAGGCGTATGACAGGTTTCATTTTTTCTCTTTTTTTTCATACCTGACATGTATCTCGTAACAAACCCTGCTGATTACCTTTGAAGGAACTTTTTCTGCCTTGTTCATCTCACGGGAAAAACAAATGGTCTTTTCCATTGTGTTAAGCAGCGACATGCACTTCCTGCAAACGAGGAAATGCTCCCGCATTAAACTGCGCAGTTCGTCCTCAAGTTCATTATCCATGTACTCCGATAAGAGCCTGCAAATATCTTCACATTTCATAATAATCCCCGTGTTCAGCCCTGCCCGGACTGCGCTTTTACTCCCTGGTTGAAATATTCGGCAAGTTTTTCCCTGAGATACATCCTGCTCCGGTGAGACCTCGTCTTTACCGCAGGCTCGGACAGGGAAAGCATATCGGCAACTTCCGCTATGGGAAATCCTTCCATATCATGCAGCACGAATACGGATTTGTATTTTGAAGGCAGAGAATCTATCGCCTTATTGAGAATATCCTTCATTTCCTGCTTTTTGAAATAGGAGACCGGATTATGCGTCCAGTCAGGCATCTCTTTTATCATGGAATAGCTTGAAGTCTCTTTTAATGTTTCCACGGATACCTTCTGCTGCTTATCCCTGCGCATCTTCATGAGTGCAAGGTTTGTCGCTATCCTGTAAAGCCACGTTGCAAAAGCCGAATTACCCCTGAAAGAATTAAGATGTTGATATGCCTTGATATACGTTTCCTGCATCAGGTCAGAAGCATCTTCCTTGTTTCTCAGCAACTTGAGACCCAGGTTGTAAATCTTCCCGCTGGTTCTCCTGATCAATTTCTCAAAAGCCCACATCTCACCACTTTTCGCTTTTTCGACAAGTTCTGTCTCTTCGTTATTGCCCATTAATTTTCCTCAATCATCACAATTTTATTTCTGTTCTTCAGGCCGCGCTTTATGGTTATCAATGATTTAGGTTTTCCGTAATATTCCGAAAGCAGTTCAATAAGCTTTTTATTTGCCCGCCCTTCCACAGGCGCAACGTTAAGCCAAACATGAACGATATTATCCTTCTCCTCTACCCTCGCCACTTTGGCGTTTGTTTTTACCCTTACGGAAATTTTCATATTCCATTATATATTACCACAACGCTAAAAAAGTGGAAAACAGAATACCGGACAATTTGCAAAAAAGGTGCAATAATGATAAATTAAACACATATG
>DAOQVZ010000222.1:0-2819 GCA_035341815.1 bacterium | reverse complement strand
GCAAGGATGACGCAAACCTTTTAATGACAATAGAAGGGGCGCAGAAGGCAAATCCAACTACCTATGAACCTGCGGCGAACAGCTTAATGAATAAAACCCAGATACCCCCAAAGAGGGCTTCCATATATATCCGGGCCGAATCTGAAAAGGTCAAAATCAGGTTTGATTTCAACCCGGAAGAGATAGAAGACCTCAGGTTCATACTGAGGCAGGGCGTACATCGGCCCTGGCAGGATGCTTACCGCGCGGCTCTCGACGGAACTCTCAAGGATAAAGAAGGAAATCCCGTTGAAGGGCTGAGGTTCCCCGACGGCGGAGGCATTACCCTTAACCATACGGGAGCATTCGAAGACACCCTCGAAAAACTCAGCTTCGACCCGCGGGTTCTCGGCATAGAAGTTTGGAACCAGCACCACGCATTCGGCAAAAATGGGTCCCTTGCGTTTTATACGCTCTGGGATGAGGTGTTGAAAACAGGCACCCGTTGCTTCGGCTTCTTTGTAAGGGACCACTTCATTTATGAAAGGGGCCGCAACGTGCTTCTTCTGCCTCCCTCGAAAGGTCTTTCCATAAATGAAAGGGAACATAATGCCTCAAAGGCATACAGGAACGGAGTTTTCTATGGGTTGCTTGGAGCCCTCGCAGTGGATAAAGACGGCCAGAAAACAGCCCCCTACGATTACAGCGAGTTCAGGTTTACACGCATATCTCTGAAAAAAGACGCAAAAAGCGTGCCGCAGGCTGTGGAGGTAACCGTGGATGGTGCGGACAGGTCAAAAAGGCCAAACACTCAGATACGTTTTATAACCGACAGGGGCATATCACTCATTGAAAATAAATCACAGGCTTCATTTGCGCTGACAATGGACGGTGAAGGCAGGATACTTGAGAAGTACGTGCGAATAGAAGCCTTCGCATATCCTTCCACGCACATGAAAGGCAAGCCCCTTACTGCAGAGGCACTTGCGCCAATGGACGTGCTTGAAATCAGCCGCCTGCATGATTTTCTCGGAGGGGGATATGGGGGAACGGTAGATTTTGACAAGGGGAAAAAAGCTCCGGTTCCCATAGTTGATATGATTTTTTCCCAACCAATAATGTTTCGTTGATTCCAGGCTTTAATATATTTAATGCATAGATAAAAGTGATACGCTTCCGGGGCATTCCCGCTGCCATGCAGAGACGAAGGTCGGTCCTCCGCAAGGAACGTAGAGGAACGACCTTCATCAATCCTTACATCATCCACAATTTTTATTTATGGGCATCCGCGACAATAAACTCTGCCCGCAATGAACCCGGAAGCAGTGAAAAAACGTTCTTCTTTCCATCAACTCCCATGCCGGCTGATACCACGGTAAAAAAATCCGGTATCTCTATTCTCAACGGCATGGCCTGCGTCGTTTCTCCCGTAAGAACCAGCAGGCATTCATTGTCGTTTCCCATTTTTGCTTCCAGGGAAACCCGGCCGCCCGGAACATACAGTCCATTGAGAACTGTCCGTCCGCTATCCTTCAACCATGAAAAGGGAATTCCAGGAAACAAAACCGCCCTCCGCCCTTCTTCGAAATAGAAAGACTTGATAATCATATCAACCATCCGTCCGCAGCCGCTTCCGTTAGGCTGCCAGGGCGTATAGGCGGGGTTTCTTTTTGAAAATCGTTCCTGCAGAAGGAAGGTTTCCTCTGTCATCCCGTATTTCATGTAGGACTGCAGGGCAAGAAAGGCTTTCTTCCATTCGCCCGTTTTAAGGTATATATCATGCCAGTAATACTCGCTGTTGCCCATATAGAAAACTTCCCTGTCCATTCTGCCCATAAACGGACCGTCAGCTATGTTCTTTTCCCAGTAAGTTTTCAAACCTCCAAATCCCTCGTAATCCAAATCCAGTACGCCGGTATAGAAAAACTTCTGGGCTCCGCTCACATATTCAAACTTTCTTGTTATATATGTCTTTTCGTCGCCTGTGAGTATCTTCCGTTCTATGAACCCGTCAGGACGGGTCATATATTCCACCGCTTTTTTGATATCGTTTCTGTAAATCTCTGTCTCTCTCTTTATTTCATCTGCCCGTTCATGTCCCAGACAGGCAAGCAGTTCCGAGAATCTTGACAGACCCATGAATGTGTAGCTGTCTGTAGCTGTAACTATGTACCCTATATCACCGTCTGTGGCATTCCCAAAAGGCATAAGTCCGTAATAAGGGGGACGGGTACCGTCTTCGTTGAGTTTGCGGGTAGCTGTTATCTCTCCGATTATCCATCCTGCAGCTTTGAACATTGCAGGCAGGTATTCTTCAATGAATTCAGTGTAGTAAGCAGTTCTCTCTCCTTGCACATAACGGCAACACCATCACCATCAAGTATGTCGCGGATCGCTTTTACCTGCGGCATTATAAGACGGCCTTTCGGTGCGCCAAGATCAATAGGGGTGACCAGAACGACCGTTTCTCCCGGATGAATGAGATCTTTTAAAAAAGGCGGCTCCCATTCTGAAGGTGCTACTTCGATTATTCTGCTTTTAAGCTCGGCAATTCCTGTGTTTTCCTTGGCACTTACCCTTATAAAACTTTTTTCAACTATCCAGTTACGGACTGATTCCGATAGACCTTTATCAATTTTATTAAGAACTACTATCACCGAACTTTTGTTTTCGCCGCACTGCCTGATAAGATCATCTTCCATGTCCCCTGCCGTTCCTGCTGAATCAACGACAATTATGGCAAGATCGGTCTTTGAAAGGACTTTTTCAGACCGTCTTACCCTTTCTTCGCCAAGCGCATCTTCAAGCTCATGCAGCATCTTGCTGGCGGCGGGTTGTGA
>DAOQVZ010000221.1:0-2820 GCA_035341815.1 bacterium | reverse complement strand
GGAAAACTTGAAGGTCCCGGTTCAAACATAGTTATAATTTTTGCGGGAAATTAGGGTATATGCCCTATGAAGGAAAAATCAAGTTAGAAGAACTGCCGGAGACACAAAAGAAAAACATAAGCAGGATTATGCAAGACCCCGAATTTGTAAAGCTTTATGCCTTGATAGAAAAAGCAACCAATATGCATCAGTGTCGTTTCAACTATAAGTATGAAGAAGGTCCCGCAATGTCACTTCCGGGTCTTGCCAAGATGCGAACCACGGCAAGATTGGTTGCAGCGCGCACTTATATGCTTTCTGAAAAAAAAGAATATGGCAAAGCATTACAGTCGGTCGGAACAGGACTGCGATTTGGCAATTTTCTGTCTGACGAGCCACTCATCATCTCACAATTGGTCCGCATAGCCATAGATGATATTTCTGTAAAATCTCTGAATCTATTTATCAACAGGAAGGAAGTTATTCTTTCAGATAAAGACTATAGCAAACTAATCTCACTGGTCGAGAGGAAAAATAGAGCCATTACCAAAGCTTTTGAAGGCGAAATAGTGTTTCATATCTTCGAGAGTAGAACAAACCTGGCAGCATTTTTTGATTCGATTTCACCCAGTCATGGGAATAAGGGCCTCAATATTTTTAGTAATCTCTACGGCAGTTATCTGGGCCATCCCATTCTAAAAGCAGATCATGCCTTTTATATACGAACTATTTCATTACTGGAGAACTACTCAAGAAAGCCATACTTCTTAGTCAGAGATAAGTACCGCGAATGGGATAGAAAGATCTATCAGGACAGATTCCATGCATTGAAACATATAATAAGCTCGATGACCCTCCCTGCCTTAGACAGAGTTCTTCAAATTCAGGCAAACAACGATGCTAGATTAGACTCATTCAAACTCGCCCTTGCCCTGAAGATATACAGGGAAAAACATGGCAGTTACCCTGACTCTCTCGCTCCCCTTGTGCCTGGAATTATCCCCGACATACCCCTTGACCCGTTCACCGGCAAGGACTATATCTACAGGAGAGAAGGCAAGGGATTAATAGTGTACAGTATCGGCCCCAACGAAAAAGACGATAACGGTATTAATAATCCCGAACAAAAACAAGACGATATCGCTTTCAAAGTAACGAATTGACAGTAACCACACCTTTTCGATAGTCCGCCAAAGTTTTAGTAGCGGAAGGGTGCGCCGGGTATTCTGTAGCGGTGCGATTTATCGCACAAAGTTAAAGACGTCCAATAAATTCTTGTCCGCCAAAGTATTAGTGGAGGAGGACACGCTACAAAAGCAAAAAGGGGGAGGGCTATAAATACTTTTAAAACCATTGAAAGACTGAGAGAAATACTACTTAAAGCATAGCTAAGTTTGACAGAACGACAAAAGAAGGAGGAGAATAATATGGAGAACGCAATTGAAACTCAGGGTCTTACAAAAAAGTACTCCCGCAATAAGACAGCGGTAAGCTCTCTTGACCTCCAGGTTCCAAAAGGTTCTGTCTATGTCTTTCTCGGCAGGAACGGAGCAGGTAAGACCACGACTATCCGCATACTTATGGGATTATTGCAGAAAACTGCCGGCAAAGCGGAAGTACTGGGGCTCAATCCCGACAAAAACCCCGTTCCCATAAAAAAGCGGGTAGGTTACGTGGCTGACAACCAGAAAATGTACGACTGGATGACAGTCGGGGAAACAATCAATTTCTGCAGTCCGTTTTATCCCACGTGGAATACATCTCTTTCTGAAGACCTCCTGAAACGATTTGAACTTCCGAAAACTGCAAAGGTTAAAGACCTTTCCAGAGGAATGAACGGGAAGCTTGCCCTATTGCTCGCCCTTTCCCACCAACCTGAACTGCTTATTCTCGACGACCCTACTTCGGGTTTGGACCCGGTAGTCAGGCGTGAGTTTCTCCAGGGGATTATCGAGGTTATCCACCAGGAAGCTAAAACCGTCTTTTTTTCCACCCACATTATCACGGAAGCGGAGCAGATAGCCGACCATGTGGGGGTGCTGGAGAAAGGACAGCTTCTTCTTTCCCAGCCTCTTGACGAACTGAAGAATTCGGTCAAACAAATCAGGCTTATATTTGAAGACAGGGTGCCCGATGACATATCCTTGCCCGGCCTGCTGAAAAAAGAACCGCTGGGGCACGAACTGGTACTGACCGTAAAAGATTACAACGCCGAAATGCTTAACTCTCTTTCCAAATATTCTCCAAAAAGCACCGAGGTCCTCGACCTTAACCTTGAGGACATCTTTGTTTCCCTTGTAGGCAGGGAGGAAAAAACATGAAAACCCTCTTCTGGAAAGAATTCAGGGAAAACAGGCTTCTGCTGTTTCTCTCTTTAGGCCTGATAATGGCAGTTTTTATCCTCCAGATGATATTTAAAGAAACATGGTTTGAGTTTGACATCGCCGCTGGTGGGGCATACGTGCTTTTTGTGATTCTTGCTCTTATGCTTGGCATATCTTCTTTCAGCGGTGAATCGGATGAGGATAGAATGGAATTCATTCTTTCCATGCCGGTTGGCAGAAACCGCATATTCTTGACAAAATTCCTGACAGGATTGATAAACCTGTTTCTTATATTCATTTTCATTTTCGTTGTTACCCGTATTTTCTACATCATCTCTAATCAGGGAAAAGCATACGCAAAAGAATTCCTTCTTCTCGGTTCTGCCATTCTATTTTCCATAGCTCTCTATTTGTATTCCGTAGGTTTTCTGTTGTCTTCCTTAAGAGTCAGGGCTTTGCAATCCTTTATTGCAGGATTTCTCCTGGCAGTATTTTTATATATTGCAACCAACCCTTT
>DAOQVZ010000220.1:0-2844 GCA_035341815.1 bacterium | reverse complement strand
GTTATACAGCAGCAGGCTCAGCTTGTTGCCGGAGAAAATGTTGTTCTCTATCCTGGTATCGGGTCCGTGGCTTTGCATTGCCCTGGTGGTGCACCTGTGGAATATATTGCCTTCCATGGTCATCCCCGCGCTTATTCCGTCAATATACAGGCCCGTGCATCCGTCATGCGTTGTAATGGGCGAAAAGTGCCCGTTTATGTGGTGGATGAAATTATGCCTCATTACGTTGCCCCTGTTCCTGATACACAACAGCGGACCCGAGCCTGAATGGGTGTACATGGCACCGCCGTCGCGTCCCTCGTACATCGCATCGTATATCTCGTTATATTCAAGCAGGTTGTCGTTGCCCTGGAAAAAGAGAGCGCAATAGGGAGCGTCGTGCAGCAGGTTATGGGAAGCCCTGTTGCCTGTCCCGGATATTACAATGCCGGATTGTCCCACCCTGAGGCTGAACCTGTTGAACCTGTAAACATGGTTGTTTTCAGCGTAGTTGCCACCGGGGATGAGTTTTTCCCTGTCGCCTGCTTCGATGCGGATGCCTCCTTCTCCGGTATCGTATATGTCGCATCCCACCACTCCGTGGTTCCATCCTTCCTTTATCCAGATGCCCGTAACGCCGGTGTTGCGTATGGTAGCGCCTGCAACGAGGTTGTTTTTTCCGCCTGTCATTTCTATCCCGTGAAGCCATGCGGCTTCCAGTGTAAGCCCGTAAAAAACAAGGTTGGACGCGTTTTGCGTCTTTATTATTGAGGAATTGAGCGTGGATGCGATTATTTCACTGTCTTCAATTTTGCCGGGCGGGTAGAAATATAGTTTTCCCGTACCCCTGTCGACATAAAACTCTTCCGGAGAGGAAATCTCGGAGAGTATGTTGTAAAAGAAATGAGGGGTGTTTTTTCTGACATGAATGCTGTACAGGGAATATGACTTGGGGTGTCTCGTGTCCGGAGACAGGGTTATTATGCGGTTGCCGGTATCTATTGAAAGCACTCTTGCATGTATCTTGTCCCACTCCCACATAAAGTATCCGGCCGTCCATATCTCTTTTTCTTCCTTCCACCTTTCAATCCTGTCTCCCGAATACCTGAACCTTCCTTTCTGGTATATCTTGTTGAGAATCTTGCCGTCTCCTTCGGGAGTCACAAGGTCGGCCGTTTTCAGCCATTCGCTGTCAGGGTAACGGGATAGGTGCATGGGTTTGGTGTTGAAAAAAAGCTCCATGGTCCCTGCATTGACGAATTCGCGGGAATGTCCCCTGTTAAAAAATTTCCCGTAATCGGTTATCCCTTCCTTTTTCAGGTCGGCGACCCATATTTTTCCCTTTGCTTCTTCTGGCAGCCGTCTCAAAACGTCCGGGTCTTCAAGCAGTTTGAAACCGCTTACCCGTTGCCCCCCTATAAGCCTTGCTTCTTCTCCCGGGTAGCTGCGGTAAACCACGGGCGAGTCTTCCTTGCCCGAATCTTTTTCGCCTTCAAAGACAATACTTTCCTTCAGGAAATACCTGCCTCCCCTGAGAAATACCGCTATTCCTCCTGGAGGGAGTCCTTTTTCCGATTTGACTTTGCGAACCTCTTCCCGCGCTCTGAAGATTGTCGCAAAAGGAAGCCGTTCCGTGCCGGGATTGTTATCATTGCCGGCGGGAGAAACGTATATTGCATATTTCGGGCTGTTCACTCTCTCCGCCCATTTTTCCTGCCGGCTTTTCTCTTTTGCCCCGTCTGCCAGTCCTTCTATTGCCTCGAGGCGTTCAATAAGGTCCATGCGGTAACTTTCGTGGGGAAAGGCGGAGTATTCCTGCTCCCTTAACAGCTCTTCATAAATACTGCGGGCCTTATTATATTTCCTTTCAGCCCTGTGAGTGTCTCCGGTGAAAAGTCTTGCTTTGAATAAGTGATTTGCCCGGGCCTCTTTAATTCCAGGAATACTTTTGTATAAAACGCGGGCCTCGCTGTACTGACCCTGTTCGGTATACGTTTCCGCCTGTCTGAAAAGGCCGTATATGCGGTAGAACCCGGTTAAATCCGGCAGGGATAAAAGCTCCCTGTACGTTTTGTGCGCGCCGGCGTAGTTCTTCTCCTTCGTGTAGAGCCGGGCTGTGTTGAAAAGGGCTATCTCCGCAAGGAAATCCCCCCTGGATTTTTTCTTTATTGATTCGTATTCTTTTCGGGCATCCTTGTACATTCCCTCTTTCTCGTAAGCGTCAGCCTTGAGAAACATCCCTTCAGTTTTTTTCTCCATGCCCGCTATTTTCTCAAGCCTGCGGGCTTTCAATATTTCCTCAAGGATCCTATTCCTGTCTTTTTCAGTCACGGCAAATTTCAGGGCGGATTCCAGTTCCTCGCCCGCTCCATCGAAATCCTCGTTTTCCAGTTTCATCCTGCCGCGGGTCTCGTAAAGAGCCGATATCTGAGAGAGAATATGGTTCTTTTCCTTATCCTCAGCTGTAAGCGGCAGAGCGCTGTTCCATTCCTTCAGAGCGCCTTCAAAATCCTCCTCCGCCAGTTTCGCCCTGCCGCGGGCTTCATGGTAAGCGCATCGGGGATTTTTGAATTCAGACATTTTTACGTGTGTTATCGAGGCATAGTCAAAATATGCCCCTGTATTGCTGGCTAAAACAACTATTGCCGCATCCACGGGGGCTGTTCTTTCAGGGATTTTTATCACGGTTGTAATTTCTGTCCATTCGGGCGTTGTTTTGTGCGTGGAGACAGGCAAAACTCCGGAATTTTTCAAAGCCCCGCTTTCTGAACGGGTATAGGCATAAAAAAGGCATAATACATCTTTCTCCCGGGGGTCTTTCGCATAGAAGTTCAATTCAATTTCATCGCCTGCCTTTACTGTTAT
>DAOQVZ010000219.1:0-2863 GCA_035341815.1 bacterium | reverse complement strand
GCCCCGAGTTTTTTCAGTTCCGAGTATCCTTTTATGATTTCTGTTTCCGGTATGCCGAATTTCGAGTTTCTGCCTGAAAGTGAAATGAAAGAATCGTCTCTTATATCAAGGTCGGCGTTTATCCTGAAGCCGAAACCGGTTCTGCTGTCTATCCCGAATTTTTTCAGCCTGCCTGTCAGGGAGATATCGTCAAGGATTATGGAGTTGACTTTCTTATCAAGGGCATATTTCAATTCTTCGTCGCTGTTGTAGTTGCCCACATAGCTCAGGAAAGCTCCCCTGACCTTTTTCCCGAGGTAAATCTCTCCCATGGAAGAACAGTCGAATCCTGCACCGAGCCCGTGAATGAATTTCATAATGGCAAGGTTATTGTTGACTTTCACGGAATACAGGATACGGAAGTTTTTGTACCTGGAAGAAAAGGCCTCGTCTATCTTTTTGTATCCGCGCCTTATTTGGGCAGTATCGTAAACGTAAAGAGGTGTCCCGTATTCTTCCGCAAGCTTTAATACATCAACCCCCGCAATTTTTTCAAGTTCCATGATTATGTTCCTGTTTTAAATGCTTTTATTTTACCACACCTTTTTTCATGATAAAACCGTGGCAGCGGGAACGTTTCCCTGCAAGCCTTTTTTCCATGAGAACGAGCCCCGATGAAACAGTAAACTCGCCGAACTTGTCGTTTATTCTGTCTGAAACGGACAGCAGCCTGTCTCTTTTTTTATCTTTTTCAAACATGGGAACCTGTTCCTGCCCTTTTACAAGGCTTGAGACGCTTACCCCTAAAAGCCTCACGGGTTTTTCTTCTTCGAACGTTTTCATTATGGAAAGCGCCGTCCTGTATATATCGCATGCGTCGTTTGTATGGTTCTGGGCGCTTTTTTGGCGTACAAACGTCGAGAAATCAGAAAACCTCATTATCATGGTTACAGTCCTGCCGCTGTACCCGCCTTTCCTCAACCTGCGCGCAACCTGTTCGCACAGGCGGTAAAGCGTCGATTGTACAAGGAGGGGGTCTGAAGTGTCCCTGAAAAGGGTGTACGAATGGCCCATGGATTTGTATTCAGGCTCCTGCCAGTAAAAATTTACGTGCGAGGAATATTCCCCCCTGCCCATGCAGTGAAGTACGTGCCCCTGGATGCCGAATACCCTTACCAGTCTTTCCTCGGGGTAATCTGCAAGGTCCCCGCATGTGTATATGCCCATGGAATCCAATTTAACGGCGAGTTTTGTCCCTATGCCGCAGAGTTTATCTACCGGCAGGTTTTTCATCAATTCCTCCACGTCCTCTTTCTTTATAAGGGTAAGTCCGTCGGGTTTTGAACTGTCGCTGGCAAGCTTGGCCAAAAGCCTGTTGGGCGCAATGCCTGCCGAGCATGTCAGCCCCAGTTCTGTTTTTATTCTTTCCTTGATTTTTTTCGCCTCCTCTATTTCGCCTCCGAACCTTTCTTTGCCCTCAGTTATATCGAGGAACGCTTCGTCTATCGAATAACATTCCACCCTGGGCGTAAATTCCCTGAATATTTCAAGGAGCCTGGAGGTCGTGTATAGATATTTTGCCGAGTTGCCCGTGACTATCTCGGCTTTGGGGCATAGTTTTAAGGCCTGCTTTAGAGGCATCCCGGACTTTATACCGTATTTTCTCGCCTCGTAATTTGCAGTGGCAACTATGGTCCTTGTTTCGGGGCTGCCTGACACAAGGACCGGCTTGTCTTTCAGAAAGGGGTTGCTTTTTTCCTCGACGGAAGCAAAGTAGGCGTCCATATCCGCGTGGAGAATTATCCGTTCCATTTCAGCCCTCTACATAAATCCTGTCAAGCATCCATTTTAATTTTCTCGTATAGAAGGAAAGTTCATAAAGGTTTGCACTTGCTACCACGGAAAAGTAATAAACCAGCTCGTCACCGTTGGTGTCATGCCAGATATAGCTTATTTTTTCGACAGGATACTTCCTGTTTTTCCATATGAACCACCTTGGCTTTATCCTGTTTTTCCCGAATACTGCCCCGACTTCCACCTGTTCAAGGATGTCTTCCATCATTTTGCCGTTTTCCTTTTTTTTAGCGGTAATACCTGATAAGCCCGATGACTTTTCCTATGATTTTCACGCTGTTATCTATCACTATCGGTTTATAAGCAGGGTTGGCAGGTTCCAGCAGAAGTGTTTTGCCCCTGCGCCTGAATCTTTTAACAGTGGCTTCTTCTCCGAGCATGGCAATTACTATTTCTCCCTGTTCGCAGGTGTTCTGGGGCTGTACGATTACATAGTCTCCCTCGCAGATTCCTGCCTCTGCCATGCTGTCGCCCTTCACCTTGAGTGCGAAATTTTTTCCCCGGCCTGACAGTTTTTCGCCTGCTTCTATTTCACCGTCTGTATCTTCAAGTGCAAGCTCGGGTTTGCCGGCTATAATCCTTCCGGCTATGGGAATTGACCGGGACAGGGATTTTTTCAGAAGCCTTATTCCCCTGGATATTCCGGGCATGCACTCTATGCATTTTTTATCTGCCAGCGCCCTCAGGTGGTCCCTGACACTGCCGGTGGAGGAGAACGAAAATCTTTCTCCTATCTCCCTGATTGTCGGGGCCGAACCGTTTTCCCTGATTCTTTTCTCGATGTAATCGAGTATCTCTTTCTGCCTCTCTGTCAATTCCATTTTTTGTCCTCCTGTGTGAATATACCGCACAAATGTGCGGTTGTCAACAGGAGCAGTAATATTTTGTCATCCTGAAACGCTTTTGTATCGGTCTCCCGGGACAAGTTGAAAAATCTTTTGCACTGTCTTTGTAGCGGTCGCATTTATCCCATATAACGGGACAAGTGCGACGGTTTTAAGAAGTGCGATAAATCCTTTATCCCGTCAGG
>DAOQVZ010000218.1:0-2912 GCA_035341815.1 bacterium | reverse complement strand
TTTTTATCAGCCTGGGCAAGTCGGGATATGCCGGTTCTTTCGGCCGTTCCGCGCAGGATGTATGGGGAAGCAGTTACGATGTATCGGCAGGCATGGTTTTTGAGTGGCCTTTCGGCAACAGGAATGCCCAATCCCGCCACAAGAGGGCTGTCTTAACCCGCAGGCAGGCGGAGGAAGCGTTTGAGAACATTGCCAACCTGGCCGAGCTTGATGTAAGGACTGCTTATATCAGGGTCAACTCTGCATCCCAGCAGATAGTTGCAACGGCCGCCACCAGGAAACTGCAGGAGGAAAAAGTCAGGGCGGAAACTGAAAAATTCCGTGTAGGCCGGTCAACGGTTCTTTCCGTGGCGCAGGTGCAGAGAGACCTTGTTGATGCGCAGATATCCGAGGTGCAGGCGGTGGTAAATTACCTGAATTCCCTGGTGGACCTTTTCCGTATTGAAGGTTCCCTGCTCGAAAGGCGCGGTATAACTGCTGAAATCCAGTGATAATGGCAGATAAATGGGCGGATTTTTAAATGCTCTTGAATAAATAAAACAAAAAGCATGGCCGTATTTGACACAGTTGAATAATACTCTGGGAGCTCTATAATGAAAAAGGTTATTCTGGTAATTGTTATCCTTGGATTAGCAGTGCTTTTCGGATGGCAGACATACCGCAGGTTTGCAGAAAAATCAGGCGGTTCCAGGGGCAGGTTGAAAGATGTTTCGACAGCGGTGCAAATCATGCCCGTACAAAAAAGAGATATACGGGATGTCAGGTATTTTACAGGTTCTCTGCTTCCGAAATCGCAGTTTATCGTGGCTCCCAAAGTTTCGGGGCGCCTGGAAAAATTGCATGTTGATATGGGAGACACAGTTGAGAGAGGTCAGTTGATAGCCGTTCTCGACAGCCAGGAGTATGCACAGAATGTTGAGCAGGCCAGGGCGGAACTCAAGGTGGCGAAGGCAAATGTTTTAGAGAACGAGAGCGCCCGCGATGTTGCAAAGCGCGAGCTTGAAAGGATAAAAGTCCTCCGTGAAAAGAAAATAGCTTCAGAGTCGGAATTGGATGAAGCTGAGGCAGCCTATAAGACCGCAGAATCAAAGTATACAGTATCTCTTGCGCAGGTTGAACAGAAGGAAGCTGCACTAAGGACTGCTGAAATCAGGCTTTCTTTTACCAGGATAAATGCCTCATGGGAAGGAGGAAGCGGGAAGAGGTTTGTCGGAGAAAGGTTTGCCAGCCAAGGAGATATGCTGGGAGCCAATGATTCCATTGTTTCAGTCATGGATATAGACGTTCTCATTGCAGCCATCTACGTGACGGAAGAAAGTTATTCCAATGTTCGTACAGGACAACCTATTGTTATATCTGCGGACGCTTACCCCGGAAAGAAATTTGCAGGGAAAATTGTGCGAATATCTCCGGTCCTGCAGGAAACTTCACGCTCGGCGCGCGTTGAAGCCGAGCTTTTCAACCATAATCATTTGCTCAAACCCGGGTTATTCGTTCAGGCTGAAATTGAAATTTTGAGCCGCAATAACGCAACTCTTGTGCCCTTTTCCTCCCTCGTATCGAGGGAAAGCAAACAGGGCGTTTTCCTTGTTGATATGGATGAGAAGAAAGCGCGCTTTGTACCCGTAATAACAGGTATTATTACCGCTGAATGGGCCGAAATATTGGAGCCGGAACTGGGCGGCCATGTTGTGACTCTCGGCCAGCACCTGCTTGAAGACGGTTCTTCAGTAATTCTGCCTGAAAAAAATAATAACCATGACGGTTCAGGCAATACCGGTATTAAAAAACCTTCCGGAAGCGTTTCAAACGCTGGAGGACGGAAATGAAAATATCCCAGTTTTCTGTCAAACGTCCCAAGTTTACAACAATGATTGCACTTATTGTGGTCATACTTGGAAGTATTTCTCTTCGCCGCCTTCCTTTAGATTTGATGCCTGATATCACGTATCCCACGTTAAACGTATCGGCGACTTACGAGAATGCCAGCCCCGAAGAAGTTGAGGACCTCGTTACCCGGCCCATAGAGGAGGCAATGAGCGCTGTTCCCGGAGTTGAGGAGGTTACTTCCACGTCTTCCGAGGGAAACAGCCGTGTCAGGGTTCTCTTCTCCTGGGCGACGGACCTCGACACCGCTTCCAATGATGTCAGGGACAGGCTTGACCGAATAATTTCACGGCTGCCAGAAAATATGGACCGTCCCACGCTGAGAAAGTTTGACCCTTCCAGCATGCCCATTGTCGTAATAGGAGCTTCCAGCAACCTCGACCCTATTCAGATGCGCAAGATTATCGACGAGCAGGTCAAATACCGCATCGAGCGGGTGCCGGGTGTAGCTGCACTTGACGTGCGCGGAGGTCTTGAACGCGAGATAAGGGTTAATATCCATCCGGGTAAAATCAAGGCTCTCGGAATTTCCCTCGATAGTGTCCTGTCTTCCATAAAATCAGGAAATATAACGATGCCGGCGGGAACCGTTGAGAGGGGAAGTCATGAAGTTATCATACGCACCCCCGGAGAGTATACAAGCCTTTCCCAGATTGGCGAAACAACAATTGCAAGATTCAAAGGAGTTCCGGTTCTGCTCAAGGACATTGCTTCCGTGGAGGATACTTCGCAGAAAGTAACCCGTATTGTCAGGGTCAACGGCCGTCCGGGAGTGCAGCTTGCCATTACAAAACAATCAGGGAAAAATACCGTTGAGGTGGCGCGCAACGTCATGGAAGAAATCGAAAGGATAAACAGGGATATACGGCAGATAGAGTTTATACCGATAATAGATTCTTCCGATTACATAAAGCGTTCAATTTCCTCGGTCGGTTCTTCAGCTTTCTACGGCGGAATTTTTGCAGTCATACTGCTTCTCTTTTTCCTGCGCAGTATTTCCAGCACGGCCATTATTTCCGTCGCCA
>DAOQVZ010000217.1:0-2915 GCA_035341815.1 bacterium | reverse complement strand
TGCGAGGTTCACCACTGGCTCTTCCGGGGCTTGTCCCGGGCATTTCCGGGGATTGCTTTATAAGACGAAGCAATCTCAACGACATCATAGGGAGAAATGATGAGATTGCCACGTCGCACACAACGCTCCTCGCAATGACAACAAATATCGGATTGCCGCGTCGCAAATAAAGTTTTCTCCTTTTCCATGTTATACCCGCTGAAGCTTTAGTGAAAGAGGGCTTTGGCGAACATGCCTCTCAGGGTAGTTTCGGCAAGACGGATGTCTTTTTTTAGTCGATTTCCATGAGAAGCCTGCTGCCGGCATCTATTTCGACGGGCCTGTCAAGATTAACGGTTTCTCCCTGAACTTTGAAACATATTTTCTTTCTTCCAATGAAGACAGACTTAATATTCCTGCTTCCGGGTATATCCAGAAGGATTTCTCTCAATACAAGTTTCCCGTATAGAACGCGCAAAAATACGGTTTTTTGCCTTATATCTATTTCACCCCATGCAGTTTCGAGAGACCAGAAACATCTGAAATGTCCGCTAACCATGGATGAGGGTTTAAAACCTATTGCATTTTTAGTCATGTCAAATGAAAAGCCGCTGTAAGCATTTAACAAGGCATAGCTTGCCATTGAACGGGCATAATTGCTCCCGCATTCTATTTCGTTCCAGGGATTTCTCCGCTCGCCGTCATACCGGTCCCTGACAGCTTTCACCACTTTAATCCCTTCTTCAACCATTCCGTTCAATACCATGTGGCCTGCAAACTGGTATTCAAACCCGTGCATTGTCTCCTCGGCATATGGAATTGGAATCACTGGCTTGTTAACCTTTTTCGGCCATGAAAACATGACGGTACCTGCCTCATCACCAACGCAGTATAGACGGCAGGGATTGATCAAATTCCTGATTGCAGAATGGTAATTATTCTTATAGATTTCCCTCAGGGCGGAGATGACCTGTTCTTTGTCAAAGATATCTCCCAGGCCTATCAGGTCTGCATGCCATTGAGCTACTACCTGGTCTATCCCGCATCCTTCTCCAACCTGGTACTTTAGTTCACTGTCCTCTCCGTTCCAGTAGGTTTTCCAGATATTTTCATTTTTTCCATGGGGACTGAGTAAATCTTTATCTCTCATGTCAATCCGCTGAATGAAATACTTTCCATTGAAAAGGTTTTTTTCTACCCATCTTTTCCCCCGATTGAAAATTATTCGATATTCTGAAGCGACTTGAGGCTCACCGCAAGCTTCAGCCATTTCTGCTCCTGCTTTAAGGGCTGCAAGATAGAATCCCGTAAGCCATGAATTCGGACCGAACAGTTCCATGTCAAGGGTATGATGCTGCCTTCCCTGTATCACCCCTGTTTTACATGGGTCCCACAAATCTTTATTTGATACAGCCCATGCGAATTCAAGAGACTTTCGCACGCGGGGCCATATTTTTTTCAGCCAGGATGTATCGCCGCTTATTTTCCATTCGCGGTAGGTTTTTACAACACCTCCAAACTGCCCGTCCACACAGGGTCTCATATCGGAACGATTGCTTCCAAGGGGAAGCTGCAGGCGAAAAGACATCCCTCCGTCAGGACCCTGGTTAAATTTGTAATCCAACTCTCTCATGCTTCGTTCAAGCGAAGGAAAGAGAAAGGGAAGGGCATATGCATAATTCCACACGTGGGTGCATGACCCTTCACAGCTCCCGGTATTTAGCCCGCATCCTTCCCATCCATAGAAGGAGCCGTCTTCCAGCCTGAGGCACGTAGGGGTTTTCAGTATAGAGATGTTTGCCGACACCGCATCAAGAAAAACACGGGGTATGGTTGACTTTAAAAGTGTATCCCTGAAAAGCCTTGTTTCTTTCTCCAGCCTGTCCCAGTTAGCCATACAGCATTTTGCGTTTTCCACAGAATCAGGAAAAACAGTGGCATAGTAGTTTTTCCATTTCCGGCGGCTGCCATTTTTTTTCCAGTAGTTGTAACAATTCGGGACGTTCCAGGTGAAGATAAATTTTACATTTTTTTTCTCTCCGGGCTTTAATTTCAAACGTGCGGTTAAAACAGCATGGTCGCCTTTCCCCGCGCTATTATAAGTTCGGGATTTAATTTTTCCTGCCCTGTTAAAATCCTTCCAGTAAACCTCAAGATTATCAAACCATTGCCCCCTGTACCAGTATTCCTGAGCGGAAACATCTCCGGCATCGGTTCCCATGGAAAAATCACTGTATTTTATTTCGGAAGGTTTTGCATCCCCGGTCATATGGATAAAGCTCATGCCGTTTTCCCGCTTCAGAAGATTGATAGTATTACCGTCAGCCGGATTACGCAGGGTGAAACCCGCGGTATAATCTACCTCGTATTTCAGAGGGTTATTCAGCGTAACTGTGAAAAACGCTCCCGGTATGCTGGAGTCGGAATCGTTAAGTGGGATAAAGGGATTGAAAGCGGTAAGTATAACCTTGCCCGGAAAATGAGGGTCTGAAAAGTGAACCTCTGCAAAAGGGAAGCCGCCTTTAAACTCCGTCTTTAGGAAATGGGGCAGTCCACCCATTGTTTCGCGAGGCACGCCGAACCCGGTCCCTGAAAAAGGAGGGGTGATGTCCCCCTGCAGTATCCGTGCATCCATGAGTTTACCGTTTCTTTCCGCCTTGACGGCAAAGTGGCTGAACCCATTCACCGAGCCCTTGGAAGGACGGTTGAATATCTCCCAGTCAATTAGGCGTCCTGTTCCGCTGAGACCGATGCACCCTGTACCGATGCCGCCCAGGGGAAAACTTATCATTCTTCGTTTTTTCCCTTTATACAAAAAATATTTCATAAATATCCCTGTAGAATTTAATTGTTACAGTTTTATTATGAATTTATTGTACCGGAATCACTGCTGTCCAACTGTTGAATTAAGAAAATCGTGGAAACGCTTGATACGC
>DAOQVZ010000216.1:0-2923 GCA_035341815.1 bacterium | reverse complement strand
TCACTCCGATACAAGTTTCGGGCAGGCCATTTATCAGATTCCATGCCGCAGATGGACTCGAAACAAGGGTATTGTGATGAAGCTGGCATATTGCCCTCATACGGTACCTTTCGCAAAGAGGCATTAGTAATTCAAGAAATTTTCTTGCATCCGACAGGGCAGACCTGATATTTTTATCCTCTTTTTTCATTCTGAAATAGAGCAATCTGAAATCTTTAATGCCGTTGTCTGCCATGACCCCGAGAAGAGCCGGGTCTTCAAGCAGATGCTCTATGGAAAAATCAATATCGGCATACTGAGCTGTCAACCCCTCTCTTTTGACGCTTTTCACAAAAATCGGAAGTTCTTTCCGAAAACCTTCGGGGCTGACCCAGTAGCCATTTCTTATCATAACGTTTACGCTTTCCAGTCCTGCTTCCGCTGCAATGCCCGCCAGCCGGCCGATGTCAAGATGCCTGTAATACTTGGGAAAAAGGCTCCATGTTATATCCATGAACGACTCCTTGTTTTTACCCCATATTTTATACCTCTTTCAATTTCCGCACAATATATATTTTACACCGCCCCATTCGTGCCGTCTTGCCATATTTGATTGTTGAAACTATAATATCTAATATGAAGAAATCGTACGAAATAAAAGGCATGCACTGCGCAGCCTGTGCAAAAAGCATAGAGAAAGCCGTAAGGAAAGTTGACGGCGTCAGGAACGCGTATGTAAATTTCGCTTCGGGAAAGCTGTATGTCACTGCAGATACAGTAGATGAACATGAGATATTCGAAGCGGTTGCCGGAGCCGGAGATTACAATGTCTTGGAAAGAGTAGACGGCATGCTTGACACCGAAATACTTGAAATGGAAGAGGCAGGAAAAAAAGCTCTTTATTCCTGGATATTTGCCCTGCCGGTAGCCGTACTCATGATTTTACACATGACTCTTTTTCACTCCCGCCATGCAGATTACCTGTCTGGAATTTTCTATATTGCGGCAGGTATTCCGGTACTTTTAGTGCTGGGCCGCACCACTTATAAATCGGCGATAAAATCTGCAAGAAGATTGTCTTTCAACATGGACTTTCTCATATTTCTCGGGACAGCCATCGCTTTTCTCACAGGACCGCTGAGCTTTTTCTTTCCGGTGGAAAATTATGCCGCCATAGCTTCGATGATTATGGCGTTCCATCTTACGGGCAGGTATGCGGAGACAAAAGCGCGGGGACAGGCAGGCATGGAGATAAAAAAACTTTTGTCCCTTGAAGCAAAAAAAGCCACCCTGCTGGTGAACGGAACGGAAAAACAGGTTGACATTAGGGAAGTACGTGCGGGAGACATTATGGCTGTCAGGCCGGGAGAAAAAATCCCGGCCGATGGAATCGTGGTGAAAGGCGAAAGCTGGGTGGATGAATCTATGGTAACCGGAGAAAGCCTTCCGGTTGAGAAAAAAGAGGGTGACATGGTAATAGGATCGACAATCAACCAGGACGGGTTTTTGCAGGTTAAAGCCTTGAAGGTCGGCAGGGAAACGTTCCTGTTCCAGATAATAGAACTGGTGGAAGAAGCACAGGCAGGCAAAATTCCCGTGCAGGAATTTGCGGACAGGGTGACGGCTGTATTTGTGCCAGCTGTTCTTGCCGTGGCTATTACGACGTTTTTGCTCTGGATGTTATTTCCGGAATTGATGTCGGCTGTCAGGAAAGTTTTCATTTTTCTGCCACTGGCTGACATGACGGAGGCGGGAAACCTGAAGAACGCTCTTCTGGCTTCCATTGCCGTTCTTGTGATAGCCTGTCCGTGCGCACTCGGACTTGCAACCCCTACAGTCTTGATGGTCAGTTCAGGCATGGGAGCCGAAAAAGGCATTTTTTTCAGAAAGGGAGCGGCTATACAGACATTGAAAGAAGTCTCATTCATGGTTTTTGACAAGACGGGCACAATAACCACAGGCAGGCCTGAATTGACAGACCTGGTACCCTTCGATTTCCCGCGAAGAGAACTGCTCACTGTTGCGGCGTCTCTCGAATCACTTTCGGAACACCCTTTAGCCAGGGCAGTTTTAAATGAAGCGGAAAAAGATAATATCCCGATAATGCCGGCAGTCGGGTTTAAGGCCACGAGAGGACGCGGCGTGGAAGCAATGTTAAACGGAATCAAGTATTTATTGGGAAGCAAAAAATTCATGGAAGAAAAAGGTGTGGATATTTCCGTTTCGGATAAACATGTTGAACAACTTGAATCACATGGAAAAACTACAATTTTTGTATCTTCAGAGAAGAACCTTTTGGGCATTATTGCCATTTCTGATACTCTGAAACCCGAAACCCGTGAGACAGTGGAAAATCTCAAAGGCCTCGGAATGGAGGTTGTCATGCTCACGGGAGACAATGAAAAAACAGCAAAAGCGATAGCGGCGCAGGCAGGTATAGAGAGGGTGATAGCCAACGTTCTTCCTGAAGAAAAACTGAGAAAAATAGAGCAGATTCAGAAAGAAGGAAAGGTTGCCTATGTCGGAGACGGCATAAACGATGCGCCTGCGCTTAAACAGGCTGATGTGGGTATTGCCATGGGAACCGGTACCGATATAGCCATAGAAACGGGAGACATAATTCTTGCCACGGGGAAACTGTCCGGCATAGTCTCTGCCATAAGGCTCAGCAGGGAAACTTTCAGGAAGATAAAACAAAACCTTTTCTGGGCGTTTTTTTACAATACCGTTTCCATGCCTATTGCAATAATTGGCGTTATGCATCCGGTAATAGCCGAGATAGCCATGGCAGTTTCATCGGTATCTGTAGTGGCAAACGCAAACCTTCTGAGAAAAAAGAAAAATGTAATCTGACCCCGGAGAATTTACCTGCCATACGGCAGGCTCAGGCAGCTCCGGGCAAGGTTATAGTCAGAACGCTTGCGCTTTTCGCCTTGTCTTAATG
>DAOQVZ010000215.1:0-2946 GCA_035341815.1 bacterium | reverse complement strand
CAGCAAAGAAAGCCGCACCGAAGAAGAAAGGTTGCAAATAATATAGAGAATTAAAGATTAGGGCGCTGGCAAGATTCGGCGCCTTTTTCTTTTGGGGGTATCCTGCTACTGCCCCTCCACCGCTTAAAACATCAGGCTAAGAAGGCAGTTTCCCCCGAAATATCTCCAAGACATACCAAGGTATAGGCCAGGCAATAATCTTTTTAAAAGGCTCTCAGGTGGGGATTCCGGTAAAGTTGACAGCCAAAACGGAAAAGTTGCCATCTGTATCTCTCCCGTTATTTGCTTTCTTGACAAGTCCAGCGTAAAATGAATTTGGAGGCGCCATCGCATGAAAATTACACAAAGAGTCCCCCAAACGGAAGGAACCAAGGGCAGCAAGAAATGGATTCAGGAACTTATAGAGGCATACCCTGATATTCTTCTTCAGCACCTAAAACAGCATAAAAATCTGCAAGAACTACAAAATATTAACTGGTTATCTCCCAGGCAGGAGGATGATTTTGCCGAATATCGAGACGCCGGTTTTCTTGCTCGTCTGGGGTTGGGAGAGTACAGTAAAGCGCTTGAATCTTTCTGGCCTAAAGGTGGTCCTCAATGGGACGCACTCGGAACTGATACCAGAAATTCTCGCTACTTTCTTGTAGAGGCCAAAGCAAATATCCCGGAGGTAATTACTGAATGCAAAGCGATGTCGCCAAAATCAAGGGAGCAGATAGAATCAAGCATAAACAGGGTACAATCCTTTTTGGGCAGCAAGTCTTTGATACCCTGGATGAAAGGGTTTTATCAATACGCAAATAGAATTGCCCATCTCTATTTTATGCGGGAGATAGCCGGGGTAGAGGCCTTTCTTGTATTTATCTATTTCCTGAACGATGAAACGCATATACCGACGACAAAAGAACAGTGGCTGGGAATGCTTGAAGTACAGGAAAGACTCATGGGCCTTTCAAGTCATAAACTTCAGCGGTTTGTCGTACAATCTTTTATAGATGTCAAGAAGATAGAATAAATTTCATGTCCATCGTATAAGTCAAAAAATAGAGAGGCGAAAATGCCTTTTTCATTACAGTGTATACATTGCAAACATTGCCAGGGTTTTGGAGAATGCTCTGCTTTTCCTGATGAAATACCTGAGGAGATTTTTGATGGACGGTTTGACCATAGAAAACCATATCCGGGCGATAAAGGAATAAGATGGGAAAAAGCTGAGCATCTAAAGGGTAATGGAAGAAAAGATATTGGTGTAGAAGAGGAATGATTGTCTATCCGTTGCCGCTCAGATAAATTACCCCTCTCCGCTCACATAAAGCCCCCCCCGATTCATCCTCTGCTAAATCCTCTTACAAAACCGCCGTTTTTTACAAAGCGTGCCAGCTTCAAGTTAAGGGGCCGAGACCTGCCCCTTTCCCGTATGAAGCAATGAGCTGAGAGGTTGCTAATGCCCCAAAATATCTCCAAGCCATACCCAAGGTATATGCCCAGACAATAATCTTTTTTAAAAGGGTCCTCAGGTGGGGATTCCGGGAAGGGGGGCCGGTTCTTCTTTCCCAAACTGCAACGCATAGATTCTCTCTCCGCTTCTATTGTCTGTTTTCATCTGGTAAACTTGACATTTTCGGGGGGGGGGTGGATAATAGAAGGTAAGAAGGGAACAGTTATTTTTGAAAGTCAAATGGAGGATGTCAAACGAAAAAAACTCGGTATTTTATAATCATAGCTGGTTTTTTAATTCCTACTGTGATAGGTTTGCTTTCCATCCTAATTCGTAATGCTGAATTTTTAGTAGAAACATACTTTTTAATTAGTTTATTTATTTTCCTTGGATTATCAAACAGCATTTCTTTTATTCTGCTGTCTATACTGATAAAGAATAAACCCACCTTACAAAATCCTCCCGAACTATGCGCTTTAGTTGTCACCGTAGCCGGCAGTATAATACTTAATCTTAATTTTTTTATTAATCTCACGGGGGATTCTCCTTCTTCATTAGGAGCTTTTTTTCTTATCGTTCTGCCATTTTACTTATCTCTTGCAATTTGTGTGGGATTTTTATTGGGTTTTCTTATAAAGCGCGTTTCTCTATAAAAGAAAATATCTTGACAGAATTTATTCAAACTTTATTCAAAATCGTATGCTTTTTTCTGAATTGACAATCTTTTCCAACAGGGGGCAGGCCCCATAACACCCGCCCCCTCTTGACCTCACGTCGCCCCCAGCACATCCACCCTCTTACCATCTCTTACATCCCCCAGGCTTATTCCATACGTCCAGTTGATGGCCTCCCCTATATTCCGGCACTCCGGCGGAACACGGAGGGCATACCACACCTGTGTTGACGGGCACTTCATCTTCAACACGTTCATGACCTTGTTATCCGCATTGCCCCCGGGCATGGGAAACTGTAGGAGTTCATACTGCTCGTCCTTATCCACGGATATCCCTTCAAGTTCCTGCATAACCTTCTCTATGCCGTAGGCCTTCATCATCTCAGACCTTATGGTCAAGTTAGGATAGGCAAGGATATAAGCCGCGTCATATCTGCCGTCTACGACCTTCTTCGGTACCTGTATGCCCCGGATAAAGTAAAGCCGATGCCCGTTTCTGACTCCATCCTCAGGAGTGCCGTTCTTGCCCTTAATCCAGGAGCTGACCTCACCTTGTTTATCGTACAATTCGTATCTCCAGTCCTCGGCAAAAGTCGCTGTCAGCTTCTTTATCTCCGGAATATCCATATGCAGCCCGTACTTCCCGCTCCAAAGACTCTTACCCTTAGACATCTTTATCCCGGCCATAGGCGTGCCGTCTTCATTGAATATCTTGATGTTCTTGTTGCCCTTGCCCAGGTTATACATCAGCTGCCCGTTCTTGTAGTAGACTATTTCCCTCTGCATGCTGCCGCCAGATGAGTATCTCTCAAGGATATGGCTTTTTGTTACTTGT
>DAOQVZ010000214.1:0-3034 GCA_035341815.1 bacterium | reverse complement strand
GTCCATAAAGAAAGGCTTTTTTGACCCGGGAGGAAGATCCATATGCATCCGGTCGAACCTGCAGTTTTTCAGCCTTTTTCCCCAGAGTCCGTAAAGCCAGTTTCCTTCTGTATCCCCCCATTTAAGGCAGCAATAAGACATATAAATATCCTGGCAGTCGGCGATATAAAACGCGGCAGGCGTACACCCATCCCACTCGTAGAGCGGGGCCTCCCATTTTTCCCGAGGCAGCAGGTATTCCTTCCTGCCTGAGATATGCATGCTGATTCCTGCAAGAGTTATCCTGCGCACTGGATTTTCAGGGCTTCCCCTCAATGTGGAACCTTTTTTGGCACTTGCCTTTATGCCCTGAAAAGAAATATCGCTAATGGCTTTCCCTCCGGCATATCCCGGGGATATATACAGAGCAGATATAACATCCGTCATTATAATGTTTTGAAACATCAGGTTACTTATTTCAACCCCTTCCTGACCTTTTATATTGGGTGCGCAGTAATTGGATTGTATGCAGATACCGTCAAGGGCATTGCCTCCTATAACCAGGTTGCTGAACACGCCATTGCGGATTATCCCGCTGCCGACACCCACGCGCACCCCGTTTGCGCGGGTCTTCAGAATACAGTTGCTTACCGATATATCCTCGCAGGGTTTTGGATTTTTCAGACGTTTTACATTTCCCCGCAGGGTAATACAATCGTCGCCAGTTTCAATAATGCAATCGCTTATCACTACCCGCCTGCAGCAATCAACATCTATACCGTCTCCGTTGACAGTCCGGTAGTCGTTCCATATACGAACTCCCCTGACCATAACATCTTCACATCCGTGAAGAAAGCAGGTCCAGTAGGAAGAATTGACAAGCTCCACTCCTTCAATCCTTGCATTTTCGCACTCACACAGAAAAATCATCTGCCCGGGCCTCCATGACTTGACTCTCAACCTGTCGGGCTGTCCTTCGGGAACATAGAAAAATTCCTGGCCGCTTCCGTCAATACGTCCTCCTCCTTTGACAGAGATGTTCTTTACCTCCACTCCCACAACCAGATGTGCCCCGCTTGCTTTCTCGGCAACCGAAAAACCGTTCTGGGGACAGAAGTCGTCTGCATTGTAATCTTCCTTTTCCATGCTACCCTTCAAAATTGCCCCGTGCATTATCTCAAGGCTAATATTATCCCTCATGTAGACGGTCCCGCTCAGGTAAGCGCCTGGAGGAAACAGAACGGTACCGCCCCCGGCGGAGGCGCATGAATCTATGGCTTTCTGTATGGCCGCCGTATCTTTTGTCTTCCCGTTACCGGCAGCCCCGTAATCTCTCACGTTGAAATATTTTATCCCTATGCTCATCTCTTATCCCCGCTATATCTCCGAATTTAAACCTTTATCATTCGCCATGGAAGTTTTTCCTGGCTCAGCTCACCAAGGTAGCCGTCAAAAGACATTCCTGCAGATTCAAAACCTTCCTGCCACAAGGAAAAATTGAAATATTCGTCCCAGTTCTCCATCCTTCCGCCTCTTTTCCAAACGTTAAAAATCAACCCTGCCAGTTTTTCGTCCCCCCTGCCCAGGAATGCCTCCACACAGCTCATATCGTAGGAATGAAAAGTAAGCCTTGTGTACCTGCTGTTTCTTATCCTTTCTACAAGCAGATGCTTCTTTTCCCCGTATTCCTCCCTTGTTATAAACCTTTCCCTTTCAAAGATGGAATGGGGCTTCGGGACAAAAGTGTTAAAAGCCGCCTTTATGGTTATTATCCTTGAAAGTTCGTTGATAAGGCGAACGACATCGAGCAAATCTCTTTCTTCCTCTCCGGGAAGTCCAATCATAAAATAAAGTTTTATCTGCTTCCACCCGCTTTTTTTTGCTTTTGAAACCAGCTCAATGAGTTCTCCGTCCTTTATATTTTTGCCTATTTCCATCCTCAGTCTTTCGCCTGTTTCGGGAGCAAAAGTAAGACCTGTTTTTTTTATATTCTGCAGCTTGCTTGCAAGTTCAAACGAGAAAGTGTCTATTCTGAGAGAAGGAAAAGAAACTGTTACTTTTTTTTCATGGAATTCGGAAAGCAGGCTGTCAACTATTTCACCAATGCGTGGATGGTCGCCCGAAGAAAAAGAAAGAAGGGAAATTTCCTCGTATCCTGTATTTTCGTATGCCTGAACGGCAATTTCAAGAATCCTGCGCGGACTCCTGATTCTTACAGGTTTCCAGCAACTTCCCGCCTGGCAGAAAAAACAGCCCTGCCCGCAGCCTCTCATTATTTCAAGGGATATCCTGTCATGTATTATTTCGGTCAGGGGAACGAGCCATTTTACGGGGAAAAAAGATTCGTCGAAATTTTTAACATAACGTTTCCTGACATGATTTTTGGGGAAAACAGGCACGTAAGTGCCTTCAATTTCGGAAATTTCTGAAAGCATTTTTTCTTTCCCATGTCCCTTATATTCCTTGAAGGTCTTCACAACCTCAGGAACTATTTCCTCACCTTCTCCCGCAATAAAAACATCTATATAAGGTGCCAGAGGAGTAAAATTGAATATGCAGTTGCCCCCGGCAATTACAAGAGGACTGCAACATGTTCTTTCCTTTGAAAAGAGAGGTATACCCGAAAGGTCAAGCATGTTAAGAATATTCGTATAATTAAGCTCAGAGGAAACGCTGAATCCCAGGATGTCAAAATCTTTTACGGGCCTTTTGGACTCAAGTGAAAAGAGGGGTATTTTTTTTTCTCTCAGGATGGTCTCCATATCCGAAGCCGGGGAAAAAACTCTTTCACAGGAAACCTCTTCCATTTCATTGAGAAGTCCGTATATTATCCTTATTCCGAGCGAGGACATGCCTATCTCGTAAATGTCGGGATAACATAATGCAAAACTGACTTCTGATTCTGTCTTATGATATGCGTTTATTTCCCTTCCCGTATATCTTGAAGGCACCTGCACATGAGGCAGAATATCTGATATTTGTTTTTCCATGGGATATTTTAAAACATTAGAGAATTGTCTTTAATGTTCACAAGGAAGGCCACAGAGATAAGGGA
>DAOQVZ010000213.1:0-3037 GCA_035341815.1 bacterium | reverse complement strand
CCTGAAATTCATCAAGTAACGCTGTAAAAAACTGTGGAGTAAAATGAACATGAAAAATATTATCAGGCAGGGTTTAATCGTGCTTTTTATTATGGCAACAGGTGCAAGCGCACAACTGGTAAATCCGGGATTTGAAAAAACTCAGCAGGTATCGGAGAAGGAAGGTTTTCAGAAGAACCTGCAGGGCGCAGGATGGAAGTTTGACGAACCCCTGGTTTTTCCGGAAGGATGGAGGCCCAATCCCGGGGCGTTTAAGAACGGAGAGTACAGGCTTGTAACCGACAGCAAATTGGCTCATAGCGGGGATAATTGCGTGTTTCTAAAGGGCCATTTATCCCACAGCAAAGCAATCGATGTGACGGCGGGAGACGAACTGGAAATTAGCGTCCATGTTAAGGATGCGGGGAAAAAAACTGCCGGGATATGCTTTTATTTCTATACAAGAGAGAAGGGAAGAAACATCTTTTCTGGTTCCAAACAGTTTAATATTAAAACAGAGCCGGAATGGCTCAAGCAGACCGTCATGCTGACCATACCTGAAGAAACCGGCGGCAAAAGAGTCAATGCGATAATAATTGCCCTTGTCAGCGTCACAGGTGCTTATTTTGACGACGTTGAACTGAACCACAAAAGGACGGCAAAATGGCTCAATTTCCAGGATGCTTTTATGGAAGGCAACAAGAAGGCGGGCCTTGGAAATTTTGCAGAAGCCCGCGATGATTACAACATGGCTTTGGGGTTAACTCAGAACAGGAAAGAAAGGATAGAAACTTTTCTGAAGATATCCGAAACATACATTAAAGAAAATAATTATATTCAGGCGGTAGAGGTTTTCAACACAGTTATTGACAAGGAAAAGCCCGACGATGCTCTTAAGGTTGACATGAATCTGAAAATAGCCGATGCGTACATGAAAGCAAAGGAATACGAAAAGGCGAGAGAAAGACTGGGCGGCGTTTTGAATATGGGAAAAGAAGCAGATTCGGTAAAGGTCGATGCCCTGCTCGCGATTGCAGATGCATGGCTGAAAGAAAAGAATTATGCGCAGGCGATAGACGCGTTTGAAAAAGTATTCGGAATGAAACAGGCAGGCAATGTTGTCAAGGTTGCCGTGCAGTTTAAGATTGGAGATACCTGCGTTGCCATGAAAGACAATGAAAAGGCGAGGGAAACATATTTAAAGGTTTTGTCCATGCAGGGAACGAGCTTTGTGGATAAATTCGAAGCCAATAAGAAAATAGGGGATTTGTACAGGAATGAAAAAAAATATGAAAAGGCGAGGGAATTTTATGAAAAAGCTCTCAGTGTGGAAGATGTAAATGACTGGAGCGAAGCCGCTTTGTTGGCTATTTTGGCTGACACATATGCGGTTGAAGGCAGGTATGAAGAAGCCAGGAGGACGTACGGAAGGATACTGGATATGAGTTCAAAGCCGTGGAATAACAAGAGGATAGCATATGCAAAGATAGGTGAAATATACAGAAAAGAGGGGAAGTACGATAAAGAAAGAGAAACTTATGCTGCAATGGTGGACTGGGTCAGCAACGATATGGCACGCCTTTCTTACGGAGCTCAGGCAGAAGTATTTGTTACATTATCCCAGATGCTGAGACTGACAGGAGACAGCTACTGGGCAGAAGGCAATAAGGAGAAAGCAAAAGAGTATTACCTTAGATTCCTGGAGATAGGAAGGATTTCAGTCGGAGACAGGTTTACAAATGAAGTGGAGACTAAAATCGGCAAGAACCAGGCTGCCTCTCACATAAGGAAGGCAGAATCCCTTTTCTTTGCAAAGAAGTATGAAGAGAGTATAGCTGAGTTCGGGCGGGTTCTGAATGCGAAGGATGCGGACCTTCGCCAGAAATCAGTCGCAACTGAAAGGATTGGAGACGTTTATCTTGCCATGGGAGATTATAATAAGGCGAGAGAAAAATATATGAGTGTTCTGGGCATCAAGGATATGTTTCCTGAAGAAAGAATCAAAGCCCAGATGCTGATGGGAGAGAGCTACGCCGTGGAGAAAAAATATCAGCAGGCAAGGGCGGAATATGCGAAAATTGCAGGAATGGACGGGATAACTTCTTCTGATAAAATAGAGGCACAGGAGAAAATTGCCGAAATGTACAGGGCTGAGTTAAATTATTCTCAGGCAAGAACGGAATACGGGAAAATTCTGAAGATGGAAGGACTGTCTGATTCGCAGCAAGAGGAGATAAAAGAGAGAATGCTTTCCATATACAGGTAAAAGCATTTAAACATGATGGGTAGATTTTTTAAAAATTAATGCCATGAAAAACAGGAGGATATATGGGAAGGATGAAATACGCATGCGCGGCAGGATTGGCGTTGCTGATAGCAGTGAGCGTAAATCTGTTTGCACAGCTGGAGAACCCCGGGTTTGAAGATGTATATCAGCCGGACCCAAAAACCGGCTACGAGAAAAATATGGAAGACAACAAATGGGATTTTGAAAAACCTCTTGTTTTTCCCATGGGCTGGCGACTTAATATCTCTCTTACCAAGGGGGGGAAATACAGGCTTTTCACGGACAAATCTGCAGCTTTCAACGGTAACAACTGTGTTTACGTGAAAGGCCATCTAATGCACGAGAAGACGATTGACGTAACCGCGGGAGATGAGCTTGAGGTAAGCTTTTATGTGAAAGACCCGGAAAAAAAGAAGGCAGGGGCAACATTATATCTGTACGGTAAGGATGAAAAAGGGAAGATAAAGAGTTTTCTCGGGTCTTTGTTATTTACAGTGCAGGCAGAAGCAGAATGGACAAAACAGTCAGGCATGATAAAGATACCTGAGGAAAGCAGAGGGGAGCGTATCAATGCGATAATAGTTGCAGTATTCAGCGATACTGGAGCTTACTTTGACAATGTTGAACTGACCCACAAAAGGACCACAAGATGGCTCAATTATCAGGATGCAATGATAGAGGGCAGCAAGAAGGCGGTATCGGGAAAATACCCCGGGGCGAGGGATGATTTCAATGCTGGACTGGCTTTGACGGAAAACAGGAAAGAAAGAA
>DAOQVZ010000212.1:0-3045 GCA_035341815.1 bacterium | reverse complement strand
ATATGCAATGTGCGTCCACTCTCCGGCTTTGAAATAATGCTCGCCCTGAAAACCGGTGTTGGATAATCCATTATTCCGTTCAAGCAGTTCCACCTGGACTGTGCTGTAGATAACCCTTTCGTGGCCTCTTGCCCTGTACCGATGGTTAAAAACAATATGCGGCCCGTTCAGGAATGGCGTATCCACGTACTGGTAGAGTCCCAAAGGCGTATCATAAGTCGACCTGCCGGCCCTGAACCAGAATTCCAGCGTGCCTGTATTGCCGGGGAAGAATGTATATCCTCCGTCTTTAACGGCCGGGCCTGCCGGAAAGGCCAGTGTTCGGTTTTTTGACAGTCTTAACGCTTTTCCTGAAATACCCTGCACAAACTCCATGGCTTCAGCAGGCTCAGCGAGAGGCATGAAAAGGTTTTCCGGCTTGCCCGTCGTATCTTCCGGCAGGTTATTTGGGGAGCCGAAAGCTATTAAAGGTTCCACGTTCAGAAGCCGGAAGAATGCCGGAGTGGAGAGTCCCCTGTAGCTGTATATATGCGGTTCGATGCTCCATATCCCGCTCTTTCCTTCCACCGGGATTGCCTGATTTCCTATATTGTTGTCGGAGATTTCCACGGCCACAGAACCGTCCGGCCTCTTGACTATGGCCGGGCGTCCCATGAATATCCGGAGCTCTTTAAGTCCTTCGGAAACCCTGAAAAACATGGGGATTCCTTCGCTCGAACGCCCATAGGAGAGGGATCCTCCCGATAGGCTCCAGAAACCTTCGGGGCAGTAAAAAGCCGCTTTTTCTGACGTGGAATCCAAAACTGTGAAAGGTTCGTTGCCGTCCGGATAAATAAGGTACAGCCCTGTAGGTGCATCTGCAGGCATTGTTATGTATGAATGGAACGATTTTTCATCAGCGGCATATTCTTCCGGTCTGTCCAGGAAGTACTTTCCCATAGACATTATCTGTTCTTTTTCCACTTTCACATTTTTCACTGCATTTCTTCCGGAGGTTTCAGGGTACGGGCAGACTTCAAATGCGGTTTCCTGCCGCCGGCTTGAGAAAGAAATGCTTATCCTTGTTTCCCTGCCTTCTTTGTGGCTGAAAAGAAATTTTCCGCCCATAATCTTTTTTCTTGCCGCCAGGGGAGTAGATTTTCCGCTCCATCCTTTTTCTGAAAGGAGTTTCATGGCTGTAGGCATTCCTATGAAAGGGTTATGGAAATCAGTAACAGTCAGGACATCATGATGAGGGTAATTATTCCATTCGAGAGGATTTTTGGGCGAGCGTGCAAGGAGTTTTGACAATGGATGCTTCTCCGACGCGTGAAGGGCGCTTCTCAAGGTCTGCTCAACCGCCGTCCTGTATCGCTCTTCTCCCGTAATCCAGTAGGCTATTGAATAAGTAAAAGCATCATAATTCTTGTTTGAGACCAGCCCCAGCCTCCTGTCGAACCTGTACCTCTGGTCAACGAGCTTCAGGAATGCTTCCTTAACCGTTTCATCGCCTGTCTCGAGATAGTATTCGGCGAGGTTGTGGCTGCTGCGGTGGTCCTTGTACATGGGGCCGTATCCGCCCTGCGAGTTGATGTCCATGCCGTTCTGGCTGTTCAGGTCAACCAGTGAATGGGCAAGCTCCCTGTTTTTGGAGGCAAACTCGCTGTCCCAGCCGGTTAAAGAAAGCGTGAGAAGCGTACGAAGAAGGAGTATCGGGTAAGGGTATTTGTAATAGTTTTTTTTATCCATGTTGAGTTTCACCCTTTCCCTGAAAGAATCTTTGACCATTTCTACCAGAGAAAAAGAGCGTTCGTCTCCTGTCAGGTAATACTCGAGAAGCCAATGGCCTATGTCCCCCGATATCATGTAGGTTTTGTCCGTGTAATCCCCCCATATAAAAGGCAGCATCCTGTTCTCGCGGGTTTGAGGCAGAATAAACGCCCCTCTTTCCTTGCGGGATTCAGGCACATCCCAGTGAGCCATCATCCAGTCGCCCGTGTAACGGCTGAACATGTGGCCTGTATCGTACAGACGCCTTTCCCCGCTTCTCGCGTAATGCCTCCACGGTTCCCTTCTCACTCCGTAGGGGTCGTTCAGGACAAGAAGGTAAAAATTCGCCATGATTTTCTTATCAACGGTACCATACTGGAAAAAGGAAGGGCATCCCCACATGAGAAATCCGTTGGTGGGGAATAGTTTCAAGGGGAGGATGAACCTGTCCCAGTATTCCGAAATCATGGCTTCTTCACGGGGGAACCTGTCGGTGTCCCTGTGGAGCATTGGAATGCCCATTGCTTCAGTTTTGCATAGCCACTGGGGTTCGGCCATTGCCAGCGGAGTTCTTGCTCCCGCCATTGCAGTTTTTCTCACTGTCTCGCCGTCATAGCTTCCTGCGCGGGGCAAAAACCATATGTCATGCGTACGGGCGGAACCCTGAGCATTTCTCTCCATGGCTGAAAGTTTTTCTTTCCCCGGAGAGCCGGGAGCTTTTTCCGCCCACGCCTGCCAGTATTCTTTCACAAGCGTTTTCGCTCTGAAGTCAAGCTCCTTGCCTGAACGGCCCGACCATAATACCGCTCTTGCCCCCCTTTCTCCGAATGATATTTCCTTGGGGAACCTCTCTGAAAGCCAGGGCATAACAACCGTGACGCCGAAGTTTCCGTAGTCGCCGTGCGCCCAGTCGCCGGCAGTATCAAATTCCTCGATAATCTTATCCCGTCCACCTGAAGAACTTCCTATCATTGCCTTATATTCTCTCTCTGCAAAATGCGGGTATTCGCTTTGAAGCAGGAATATCTCGTCTTCCCCGTTTGCCAGTTTCCTTGCTTCACGTTCTTCTCCGACAGCGCAATATACAGTTGAAGGCCTGGCCGGAATCTTAAATTGCAGGCCGTAGTCTTTAAACCATACCTTGTTGGTGTCTTCGGTCAGGATAAGCGCATGGGTGATTTTTACATAGGGGGTGCCTGCAGAAAAATATATCCATGTTTCCGCCCTTGCAAGCTTTTCTCTCTCGTCAGTTACATACCAGCCGGTCCGTTTCACTGCAAAACGGCCCGGACCCTC
>DAOQVZ010000211.1:0-3052 GCA_035341815.1 bacterium | reverse complement strand
CCAAATGTAATAGTAAGCATGGCCGGAACGATTTCGTCTGTATTTGCCCCTACCCTTACAATGTACTACGCAAGGTCGGAGCTTGAAAACATGAAGAAGGAGTTGAAGAAAAGCATGAAACTCCTTGGTGTGCTTCTTGTAATACCCCTGTCGATACTCATAGTCTTCGGCATGGATTTCTTCAGGTTGTGGGTACCGTCCCAGGATGCGCGGGTTCTGCATATCCTTTCAATACTGACTATTTTCAGCCTTGTATTCACAAGCGGAGTTCAATCCCTGTACAACATCTTTACCATAACTGACAGGTTAAAGGTACCGGCAATACTCATAGTCATATCGGGCATACTAAGTACAGGAACGGTTTTTCTGCTACTTCACACTACAAATCTCGGCATATATGCCGTTGCCGGAGTCAGCTCATTTATCAACCTCGCAAGGAATATGCTTTTCACAGTGCCTTTTGGAGCAAAGTATCTTAAACTCAGATGGAACACATTTTTCCCGGAAGTCTTCTTTTCGGTTATAAGCGTTGCATCATTGGTAACTGTTGGTCTTTTTACCAGGAGCGCAGTTGCAGTGGACTCATGGCTTGGGCTGGTGCTCGCCGCCTTAATTACGTCAGTGGCAGGCCTGGTTATTAACATGTACATTGTTTTGAGCGCCGGCGAAAGAAGGTATCTCGCGGAGTTAATACTGAAACGGATAAAAAGGAAGTCGTAGGGAGACACAAAATGGATGGCAGGATGATAAAACTCACTTTTGCAGGAGATGCAATGTGCGAAGGAAAGCAGGCAGACGCACACAAGACGGGTGAAAACAGTTATGATTTTCTTCCCGTTTTTGAAAGCATGAGACAATACTTTAATAATTCGGATTTTGTAATTGTGAACATGGAAACACCGCTGGCGGGAAAAGAAAGAGGGTTCACTTCGGAAAGGTGGAGTTTCAACACCCCCGGGGAATTTGCCCTGGCATTGAAAGAAAGCGGGGTAGACATGGTATCTACCGCCAACAACCACTGCCTCGACAGGGGAGTTGATGGCCTGGTATCTACCATTGAAAACCTTGACAAGATAGGGTTGAAACATACCGGAACCTTCAAGGAAAAAACCCTGCAAAATTACATCATAGAAGATTTAGCCGGAATAAAGGTTGGATTTCTGTCGTATACTTATGGAACAAATGCCTTCATGAACCGCAACTACCTGGGAAAAGGTGAAAAATACCTCGTAAACATGCTGCAGGAACAGGAGCTGGACAGCCCTCTGTCAAGGTGGTGTTACTTAAACGAGAGAGCACTATACTCAAGGATATACAGGAAAATGGGAAGGCTGATATGCCCGGAACAATTCAAAAAACCGGTGTACGAGAGGAGATATAAATGCAGGCGTCGCAGGAAGGAACTGGTAGAAAGCATAAAGAGATGCAGAAGCAGTGGGGCAGAATATATTGTAATGCTCATGCATGCAGGCGGACAGTTTAACCCGGAACCGAACGAGCATACACTTGAAATTTCCGATTTTTTACTTAATAACGATGTGGACGCCGTAATAGGAAATCATGAACACGTTATACATCGATGTGAAATAAAAGACAACAAGGTAACAGCTTTTTCTCTCGGCAATTTTTCCGCTGTTGCGGGAATCTATGACCCGCCTTTCGGTAAAAAGGCGGAATACTCGATTATACTCAATCTGCATCTGGCAAAGGAAGGAACTGAAGTCAGACTGAGGAAAACCACCTTCTCTGTTGCAAAATCTATCGCCGCTGATAGTAACAGGGTTAAAACGGAACTCCTTTTTGATTTGATTGCCCGCTGCAACGATGAAAAAGAAAAGGAAAAACTCCTGGCCGACAATGAAAAAATAGTCTGCCTTTTCCTTAACAAAAAAAATGAGAATATGAAAATAAAAAGGGAGTATGAATTTCTGGGGTGAGAAATACTGTTTTAAGCATACCTTGAATGTTCAGGCATTCAATCCATATATTTCCTTGATTTCGTTGGCTACGGTATCCGACCGGTATGGCATGGAAGACTGGATAGCCGACATGCCCATCGTGTTTCTCATAGCGGAATCACTGGCTAAAAGTGATATCCTTCCTGCCAGGAGTATAGTATCCGCAGGATTGAACAGGAAACCTGTCTCTCCTTCCCGGACAAGCTCCCGGTGGCCCCTGTTGAAAGATGCGACTACCGGCTTACCGCACATCATGGCTTCGACTATGTTCAACCCGAGTCCTTCCCGCAAACTGGCAGATACTATAACATCCGATATCTGCACAAACTTTTCAAGGTCGGTCCTGTAACCCAGAAAATCCACATTGTTTTCTATACAAAGTCCTTTTGCGAGCCTTTTCAGTTCATCTTCCATGGGCCCGTTACCTGCAAGAAGGAGTTTCACATCCGTACGGGATTTAACAACCTCTGAAAAAGCTTTTATGACAACAGTCTGGTTCTTGTTCCTGTTTAGCTCCCCGGTACAGAGAAGAATGCAGGTTTCGCAGGGATACCCCATCTCTCTCCTCATGTACATCTTTTCCTCTTCCGATACAGGAAAATACCTCAAGGGGTTCACTCCCACACCGTGGATGTGGGATACCTTTGCAGCAAGCATTTTCGAAGCCATCAGGCAGTCTTCCCCGGTTATGGTTATTATTGCATCGGTGTGCCGGGCAAGCCACTTTTCCACCGGGTAGTAAAAAAGCCAGTTTTTAAGAGGAGCTCCTTTGTAAAAGTGGAAACCGTGGGCTGTATAAAAAACTTTTGTCCCGGTCTTTCTGGCTTTCCTCGCGGCAAGCCTGGTAATTACACCTCCCATGGGGGTGTTGCAGTGGATTATTTCGTAACTGTTGGCGTCTATTATCTCTTTCAGCTGCCGATAGGCTGTGATATTCTTTGCGCTGAAGGGGGAGCGGTCAAACTGTATGTCGTAAACCATGTCTGGAGAATCAAGCTTCAAACCGTTTTTTTCCGCCAGGTTATTTCTTGCCGCGGCATGGACCTGGTAGCCATGGCTGTCTCATGCCGCAACAAGTTGGCCGCTGAGGCTGA
>DAOQVZ010000210.1:0-3095 GCA_035341815.1 bacterium | reverse complement strand
CTATATCTACCCTGGTCCTTTTAAAAATGGGAATGAGTTTTTTCTCGAAAATTTCGTCTGATATCTTTTTCAGAACCATGCCAAGCAGAATAAATAAAAAAGCGGCTATGAACTGCCATACCTCAACCCCTATTATTTCCTTCTGCATCCATACGGGTAAATGTCTCGGTATGTCAAGTCTTAAAGTCATGCGGCCATCTTTTACAACTGTCGTCTCGGGAGCAACAACCTGTCCCCCAAAAATAAAAAAATAAGGAATATTAATAAATTTATTGATTTTGAACATGGTATTTAATTATAGCAGAAAAAAACTGTATTTCCAAATTATTCAGCCGAGAGTTGCGGCAAAAAAAGAAGCAGTCTCCTGTATGACGGTCTTTTCGGAAAATTCTGTTTTAAACGTATGTCCGCCTTCATCAAGCATAAGAAATTGTGGCATAACGGCATTTTTATGAAAAGCCTTAAAATAGGCAAGGGGATGTTCAACTTTGAAGTTCTCCTCTTTTGCATGTATTATGAGAACATTTCCACGATAATGTCTTGCATATTCGAGAGGGTCTGTTTCCTTAAGGGAATCAAAGAATTTTCTGCCGATATAGTGTCCTATCTCTGGGAAATATGCCTTACCTTCTTCAGAAAGCTTTTTCTTTATTGTCCTGTTTATTTTTTTCACCATGCTGAGTTCAGACAGAAAAGCGACAGGCGACCACAGTACAAGCGATTTCATGCCAAATTGAGCTGCAATGCAGGCAGCCGTTACACTTCCCATTGAAAAACCGAGAACGCCTGTTTTTCCTGTATCGAATAAATTCCCTGACTTAAGAAAGGCAACCGCGTTTTTCCCATCCTTTATTTCGCTTCCAAGTGTCATTTTTTCAAAACTGCCTTCGCTGTCTCCTGAACCCATGAAATCGAAACGGAGCGATGAAATGCCATTTTTAGCCAGAAACCTTGCTGTCTTTGTAAAGAGAAAATGACTTTCTGATTTGCTGCCTGTAAATCCATGGCACATGATTACAAGAGGGCTGTAAACGCCTTTGTTCCCGGGTGAAGTCAGGATACCAGCCAGGTTATATTTCCCGCTCTTTATTAAAATGTTTTTTTCCAATATATCCTCCATGATTAATATATTTCTTTTCCTGAACATAATATATCATTTTTTTTTACAGTCTCAAAATAAGAAGCGCAATTTTTCTTCTTGACAGGATGGCTCTTTTTGTAGGATAATAATCCAGTTGTCCATAGAACGGAGGAAAAAAAGCATGGAAAAAAGAAGGTTAAGGGACCACGAAGGAAAATTCAGGATAGATAAGCAGGGAAACCTGGAAGATAATATAAAGCAACTCGAATCCGAGCTTGAAGTTACATCAAAAGGCGCTCCCAGAATATATGAAAGGTCAGAGGATATAAAGCATGAGGCAACAAGCCATGAAACCGCCGGAAATAAAGGAGAAAATCAAAAGGAAATCCAGGCAGAAGCATATAAGCAGCAGTCCGGCAAGAAACATTACAGTTATCATGAATTGCACAGGCATGGAAAAAAGCACACTTCCATATATAAAAATTCAAAATTTTACATAACGCTTTTTGCTATTGCCGCGTTTGTTATAATTCTTACCAGGGCGCCTATTTTCCAATACATGACGCCTTTCAGGTATGATAACGATTTGCCTTACGTGGAAGTTGCTTTTAAATATTATAACAACATACTGGGAAAACAGACGAAACAGGCAACTGTAATAAAAAGCGGGATGGAGAAGGTTTTTGTTCCCATTCCCATGGAACAATGGGTAAATCTCGATATTGAAAAAAAGAAACTGGTTCTCGAAGAATACCTCTACAGGAATATTCCTAAAACTAAAACCCCATAAAAAGCGCTTCCATTTCTCTTGATATAATTGAAAGGTTCACATCCTGTTTTCTGGCAAGAGCAGTTTTCCTGTATTCAAGAATCACCCTTGTATTTTCTCTTTGCCATTCCATATAGAGAACAGCCGGCATATCCTTTCTGATTGTCGGTTTTCCTATCCATTTTGTCACAGCTTTTTCAAACTCATCCCTGTTTGAACTCCCAAGGGAATTAATAATCACCCCGAAAAACCTGTCCTGCCAGAAAAGATATATAATATCTTCGGCTTTGCCGTATCCTATCGCGGGGTCGTCTTTTTCCCTGATATAGGAATTCAGACTGCTTTTTTTCTCATATATTGCAAACAGGCCTGCAGGTTTCATGCCTTTTATTCCTGATAAATGCTGTCCCCATGTTATTCCCCTGAAACTTGCGGGGTCAGGATGCTTTCCTTCATCGATGTAACTGCTCAAATCTGCGGAATCCGCTTGCAGCACCAGCAGTATGAACAAAACTCCCAATAGAATCTTTTTCATAGTTTTATTTGTATTCCATGTAAAAATCGGGATTATTCATGGCAAAAAATCCGGGGAGATTTTCAGTTTTCACTTTGCCGGATTCAGCGCTTTCGAAGCTCCATAGCCCCGGTTTATCCTGGGGCATTTCCACCCATCCGAACAACTGTTCTTCTTCTCTGTATGGTTTGCCTTCCGGAGTAAAGAGTTTCGTTTCTTTCTCAAAGAATATCCTGCCCTTTTCTCCTTGTGCCGGAACGTTGAAATAAATCCTTACGGGAGGATTCATTTTGGGAGGACGCCATCCGTCGGGTGCCAGGAGAACAAGAGGAGCATGTTTATCAGTGAAAACCGAATAATCTCCTTTTGCTGTTATTTCCAGTTCATATATTCCTCCCGGGGAATCTTTCGGAAGAGTGATTTTGGTGACCCCGAAACTGTTATCATTGACAGAATGCAAATCATGTCCCATCCAGATATATCTCAATACAGTATGTGGTTTAAGGACTACGCTGTTTCCTACTGCCCATGGTTTCTTGACACCGTTTTCTTCCCTCCCCTTAAAATGTTCAACCGATGCGCTTTCTTCCTTTTTTACCAGTATTTCCATGGAAGTTTCCCCCTGGCTCTGCGGAGCATAATGACCCAGGAACTTAACCTCCCCCGGCTTTGTCAAAAATATTTTTGTGGAAGGAGATTCAGTGCTGAATGCAAGCCATGAAGAACTTTTA
>DAOQVZ010000209.1:0-3124 GCA_035341815.1 bacterium | reverse complement strand
ACGAGGAACCGTATACCGGGCATTTCAAACATTTTTATATAACATACAATGAATACGGCAGATAAAAAGGCTGAAAAAGAAGGACTTAAAAGCGTATTACCTCCAATCCTGTGTTTTGACAATCAGTTTAAACACTACAAGATAACCATAGTCGTACCCGAATACACATCTCTTTGTCCCAAGACCGGACAGCCGGACTGCGGCACGGTTACCATAGAATACGAGCCTGACAAGTCCGTTATTGAACTTAAATCCCTCAAAATATACATGCAGGCATACAGAAATCTCGGGATATTTTACGAGAATGCCGTGAACAGGATACTCGAAGACGTTGTCTCGGCGGCCCGTCCGAAATGGGCAAAAGTGAAAGGCGAGTTCCGTCCGAGGGGCGGCATATTTTCGGTTATCGAGGCCTCATACCCCCGCGGCTCTTTAAGAAAATAAATGCAGTAATATCTTTAAAAATCACAATCCTGATTATTTTCACGCCCTGCTTATAAGAGTTTTTGTGTAAGGATGTTCGGGATTTGTTATGATTCTTGAAGTTTCTCCTTCTTCCACTATCCTGCCTCCGTGCATTACGGCGACCCTGTCGGAGATGAACTTCACTATCTGCAGGTTATGGGATATGAAAAGGTAAGTCAGGTTGAGCCTGTCCTTGAGTTCCATGAAAAGGTTGAGTATTTTCGCCTGTATGGACAGATCCAGGTTCGAGGTCGGTTCATCGCAGACTATGAATTCCGGGTCTGTGGACAATGCCCTTGCAATTGCAATCCTCTGTCTTTCCCCTCCGCTGAACTGGTGCGGAAAGCTGTCGTATTTCCTGCTGTCTATTCCGACTGTTTCAAGGAGTTTTTTCGCCTTGCCGGTTCTATCTTTCCTGCTTAGACTGCCTGTTATTCCTTCGGCGACCGAGTTTCCCACCGATATTCTCGGGTTGAGGGACTTATAAGGGTCCTGGAAAACTATCTGGAAACGATTCCGGAGTTTTCTCATTTCTCCCGGGTTCAAACCCGAAAGGTTGGTTCCGTCGAAATATATCTCTCCGCCTGACGGTTCCACCAGCCTTATGATTGCCTTGCCGAGCGTTGTTTTCCCGCTTCCGCTTTCTCCTATTATGCCGAAGGTTTCCCCCCGAAAAACTTCCAGGTTTACGTCGTCAATAGCAACCACGTCCTCGGTCTTGCCTGCGGATTTTATCCTGTAGACCTTTCTCAGGTCAACCGTTTTCACTAAGGTTTCCATATCTGAAACACCTCACGATTCTTCCTTCCACGTTCATTTCTCCCGGTTCCTTTTGAGTGCACACTTCTTTCTTGTAGGAACACCTCGGATGGAAGGGGCATCCCCGGGGAAGTTTTTTGAAATCAGGCACACTGCCCTCGATTGTTTTTATTCTTTCTCCTTTATTATACCTTTCGGGAAGGCAGTCTATAAGCCTTTCCGCGTAGGGATGAAGGGGTTTGTCAATGATTTTCCCCGCATCGGATATTTCCACCAGCCTGCCCGCGTACATCACGCCTATTCTTTTTGCAAATGAGGCGGCCAGGGATATGTCGTGGGTGATAAAAAGAACGGAGAGTCCGTATTTTGCCATCATCTTTTTCAAAAGCTCTATGATTCCGTATGCAGTGGTTGCGTCGAGTGCGGTAGTGGGCTCGTCGGCTATGAGCAGGGCAGGGTTGTTTATCAGCGCCATGGCTATCATTACCCTCTGCTGCATGCCTCCGCTCAACTGGTGGGGATACTGGTAGTAAGCGCTGCTTTTAAGTTCCACGTCTTTCAGTATTCTCATTACTTTTTCTTTTCTGTTGCCCTTTTCTTCCTTTACGGCTTCGGCAATCTGGCTTCCGACTGTAAAAAGGGGATTCAGGTAGGAAGAAGGCTCCTGGAATATCATTCCTGCCGCTGTTCCTCTCATTTCCCTGAGTTCTTTTTCGTTCATGGCGAGGATATTCCTCCCCTGAAGCAGAATTTCGCCCCTGTCTGCGGAAATGTTTTTCGGCAATAACTGCATGACAGACATTGCCGTCATTGTTTTCCCGCTTCCGCTTTCCCCCACGAGCGCCACGGATTCGTTTCTTTCTATTTCGAGGTTAATGCCTCCGAGTATCCGCACACTGTTTCCTTCAGTTTTAACCGAGACCTCGAGTCCTTTTATTTCAAGAGTATTTTCCATAAAAAACTACCAGTTTTTGGGGTCGACGACGTTTCTTATGCCGTCCCCAAGGAAATTAAAAGAAATGACCGTGACGAATATGAAAAAGCCCGGTATGAGCATCCATGGAGCGCCTGTCAGTATTCTGAGGTTGCCTATGGTAACCGAAAGCATGTTGCCCCAGCTCGCATGGGGTTCCTGTATGCCGAGTCCCAGCAGGCTCAGCGCGGATTCTCCCAGTATGTATCCGGGAACGGAAAGCGTAAGCGCTGTTATCGTATATGAAAGGGTATTGGGAAGTATGTGGCGCGTTATAATCCTGAAACTGGAAATTCCCAGGGACCTTGCGGCAAGAACATATTCCTCTTCCTTTAAAGAAAGAACCATCCCCCTGATTATCCTTGCAAGGGATGCCCATCCTATGAGGCTTAATATGACTACTATGAGAAGATATACCTGTATGGACGAAAGGTTCGGAGGAAAGGCCGCCCTCAGGGCGAGCATCAGGTAGAAAAATGGGAACATCATTATTATTTCCACCAGCCGCATCAAAACGGCATCGGTTTTTCCTCCGAAATAACCCGAGATTCCCCCTATGAGAAGACCCAGTATGAAAGATATGCTTACCCCTATGATGCCTATGGAAAGTGAGATTCTTGCGCCGTAAAGGATTCTCGAAAAAACATCTCTTCCGTGCAAATCCGTCCCGAAAAGAAATATCTTGCCCCCGGGCGCCCCGAACAAATACCTTTCAGAAGGAAACAAGCCCAGTATTTTTCTTGCAGGACCTTTTGTGAAAAAAACCACGGGGTAAATTTTTGCAGTGTCCCTGGAATATTCCTTGAATGCGGGATTGACGATATCTATTCCGTAAACAAAGGGCCTGTGAATCTTTCCGTCTTTAATAACGGAGGGAACTGTTGGAGGGCAGAGTGCGTATTGCCTGTTCTGCTGTTCGTAAGGATA
>DAOQVZ010000208.1:0-3151 GCA_035341815.1 bacterium | reverse complement strand
GCCGTTCATGTCCCCCGGCCCGTCCTCATCGGATTTCAGGTCTCCGTCGGCATCCCCTAACATGAGAATCTTGGATGAATCGTAGCCGCATGCCTTTTTTACCGTTTCTATATGGTGCCCTTTCTTTCCCATCTCCTGGCCCGCTATTGTCTGAACGTATGGCAGGAGCCCATTATAATCCCAGAAATTCACAAGGTCCTCGTAAGGAGTCTGGGAGACTATCATTACATCTGCTTTTTCCGACATTGCCATGAGAGATTCCTTCACGTTTTCAAAGGGAGGGATTTTCACGAAGGGAAATGTCCGGTTTACGGCTTCGCTCCAGCCGAGAAGCTTGTAGAAATAAAGGTCCATGGGCTGAGTTTCAAGGTACTTTTCAAGGCTCGGATTGCCTAATCCCAGCTTGTTCTTTTCGCAGTATTCAATGTAAGCGTTCAATGGCTTTAAATCAGGAAGCCTGACACCTTTTACCTTCAGGACATCCTGCACATCCTTTCTTTTATAAAGGGCTTCAAGAGAAGACTGGACTGCAAGAAACCTGTTGCATCCCCTCGATACAGAAAAAAGGTTGTAATATTCGGAAACTTCGCGGAAATATGATTCTATTTCCCACAGCTGGTAGAACTCCATGTACTGCGGCTGGAATATCATCATGTGCTTGCCGTTCATGTTATCCGTTACGCAGCCGTCGGTATCGATGGCAACAAGAAAATCCTTTGTACGCCTGAAGGACTTCAACTGCTGTTCAGGGTCGTTTTTTATCTGTTCGTCTGTCAGTTTCTTGAAAGTCATTTTACCTCCTGTGATATTCAGACTTGTTCAGGCTATTTAATCCGTTCTGGAGTCTTTTCCTGTATTCATTGCAGGCGGAGGACGGTCCTCCGCAAAGGGACTACCTGTATTCTACCGGCGTATAATCCCTGCATTTCTTTGCGGCGAATACCTTCTTGAACTCTGCAAATTCCGGAAGATCCCCTCCTATCAGAGGCAGTGCCCACTTGATATAATCGTCGGTGACATCCACCCTGTTTCCTGCAATCCACCTGTCAGGAAATTTCCTGTCCGCATTTGCAACTGTTCCGAGAGGCACCTTGTCGAAAACCACCCTGTATTGACTGCCAGGCTTTCTTATTATTGTTGACATATAACCGCCCTCTCCTTTCAATGCGATTTCCGCGGCGTATAAACCGACTTCATAAGCTTCTTTCAAATCCGTCTTTGAAGTCGTAAAAAATTCCCTTCTCTGCTTGGTTCCCGGTTTTTCGCAGCGGGCGATGCCTTTGCAGGCAAGGCGGCTTTTTGAATATCCCTTGCTGTCCTTCCTGTCAAGGCCGTTGAGATAATTTATGAGCGCCTGTTCTACTGACTTTCCTGAAGCTCCAAACTGGGCATGTCCGAAGTTGTCCTTGAGAATATCAAGGTCTCCGATTTCAAGACCTTCGCTTATGGAAACTATGCATCTTCCGAATTCTGATATCTTTTCGTTGACTTTTTCAAGTATGAATTGAAGGTTATCTTCGGGCTTATTCTTGTTCAGGGCTTCCGGCAGCAGGATTAAAAGGGGCATTTTTCTTTCAGGGTCCGACAGCCTCGCCGCTGCAGTAATAAACCCAATTTTCCGCCCCATGGAACTTATTACGAGAACAGGGTCGCTTGTATAGCTTGCCTTGTTTTCCTGGTTTGCCTCAAGAATATTCATGGCAGTATATCTCGCCACGCTTCCGTAACCAGGATTATGGTCGCATACGGCAAAAGTCCCGTCTTCCTGAAGGTTTCCTCCTACATCGTTATCTATGGTCTTTACGATTCCCGTAGAAATAATATCAAGCCCTTTCTTTTTTGCAAGAATACTTACCTTGTTTGCAGTATCCATGGAATCATTGCCGCCGCAGTAGAAAAAGTACCCGATATTCTGTTTTTCAAGAACCTCGACTATTCTTTCCATGTCTTCTTCATTCTTAATCTTGTACCGGCAGCTTCCTATGACCCCGGCCGAAGGAGTATCGGAAAGAAGTTTTACCTGCCTTGCATCCTGTGCGGTAATATCAAAAATCTCTTCTTTCAAAACACCTATGATACCCATCCTTGCACCGTATATCCTGTCAATTTTTCCAGACTTTCCTAACGAGTCTATGACTCCCCTTATACTGTTGTTTATAACTGCAGTGGGGCCGCCGCTTTGAGCTATGACCGCATTTTTTTTCATGAAACACCTCTTTGTTTAAATTTACTTGGTTATTTCTTTTTCAGGCCTTCCGTCCAGCATCCATTCGGTATGAAATTCCATCATTTTGCCTTCTGAATTTCTTGCTACTTCAGGCTCTTTTTCTCCGCCGATTTTGAAATACCCATGGGCCCCGAAATAATCCCTCTGCAAGGCCGCCACCTGGGCCGAAACCATCACGGGAGATGAAATCTGAAGAATGTAATCATAGGAGGAAGCCATGCCGAAAGCAGATACGCCGGCTTTATGGGCAACTTCGATAAATTTTGCCAGCTTCCACAAATTCTTATTCACAAATCCGGAGAATTTGGGGGAAGCAAGAAGGTTGGGAAGAGAAGGATTTTCCTCGTAAGCCTTGGTAATTTCATCAAGGAACTGGGCCCTTATGATACAACCGCCTCTCCATATCTTTGCTATTTCTCCGAGGTTAAGTTCAAACTTGTATTCCATGGAAGCAGCCTGGAGAAGGGCAAGTCCCTGAGCGTACGAAGAAATCTTTGCAATATAAAGGGCATCATGGGCTATATCTATCAGGTTTTCCCTGTCTTCAGAAATCTTTCCGGAAACCGGACCCTGCAATATTTTAGACATTTCAAGCCTCAAATCCTTGTCCTGGGACATTTCCCTTGAAAAAACCGCTGATACAATTGTCGGTATGGGCACAAGCAGTTCAAGGGCGCTCTGCACCGTCCATGTCCCTGTTCCCTTCATCCTTGTTATGTCTGCAATTATATCCACGATGTATCCGGACGCATTTTTGTTCTTTTCTTTCATGCTGTCGGCTGTTATCTCGATAAGGTAGGAACGCAGTATATCGCTGCCGCCGTTCCATTTTGCCATGATATCGGCTATTTCTCCGGCATTCATTCCCATGGCATTCTTGAAAAACCATGCACATTCGCCTATAAGCTGCATGTCTCCGTACTC
>DAOQVZ010000207.1:0-3156 GCA_035341815.1 bacterium | reverse complement strand
GTTCCCATTATATGGTGGCCGGTTGCGCCCCTGCTGGTATTGACAAGCTTTATTTCCAGACTGTCTCCGTATTTCTTTCTCAACTGGGCAAAAGTTCCCCCTGCCCTGAATTCGAAATCGTCCTGGTGTGCCATTATCGACATCACCTTTATCCTTGCCTCCTTCATTTTAAACCCTCCTCGTATTATGTAAAAGGTATTATGTAAAAGAGTTGCCCTGTTTCGTTTTTCTTACCTGTCTACAATCACCATTTCTTCAATCCTGACCCCTCCCTTGCCGGGAATATATATACCCGGTTCCACCGTAACAACGCATCCTTTCTGCATGATATCTTCACTCCGGGAGTTTAAAACAGGTTTTTCATGAACGTCTATGCCCACTCCGTGACCCAGCCCGTGTATGAAATACTGTTCAAGCTTTTTTTTCTTCAGGAATTCAACGGCGAAGGAATGAATTTCCTTGCCCGTTTTCCCCGGTTTGACGAATTCTGTTGTTCTGTCAACTGTTTCCTGCAGAAGTTTGAATATGTCGCCGAATTTCTTTGACGGCGAGCCGCAGAAAAAGGTTCTTGTAAGGTCGCTTTTGTAGCCGCGGAAATCTGTTCCGGCGTCTATCACAACGGGCTGGTTTTTCTTTATCCGCTTTCCGCTGTTCTTGTGATGGGGGTAAGCCGAATTTTTCCCTGATGCCACAATGGGTTCGAAGGCTTCTCTTCTGCCTCCGAAATTTCTTATCAGGCAGTGTATTTCTCCCGCTATCTCTGTTTCGCTTTTTCCCTCTTCCATGTTTTTTTCGATTTCTGCGAAAACTCTGCGGTTTATCCCGAGAGCCTTTTTTATGAGTTTTATTTCGCTGTCTTCTTTTATCATCCTGCTGTCTTTCAGAATGTCGGGCACCGGAAGAAAGGATGTTTTTGCCTGCTTTTTAAGTGAACAGAAAAGGCTGTAAGGCAATTCCTCGGATATGAAAGCCGTTTTACCGTACCCTGAAAGAAACTTTCTGAAATCGTCCATGCCGTATATTCCGACTTCCGTGCATGCCTTTTTGTCAGAAGCTTCCTGGAGATAAAGGCCGGGAACGAAACGGTTTGCCCTTTTCATGTCCACGATAAGAAACCCTTCAGTTTCGAGAATTCCCGTTAGATAGAATATATTGGAAGAATTTTTGACAAGAAGAGCTTCGGCTCTTTTTTCCTCAAGTTGCTTTCTGACATTATCAAGACGTTTTTTGTAATACATGTTGTATCAAATTTGAAAAATTGGACAAAAAAGGTTTTTGGCTGTAAACTTAGTATAGCATTATTGTTTCCTTTTGCCAATACATTAATGGGAGAGACAATGTCAGGTTCTGAAAAATACTGGGACAAGATTAAAAAATTCGGTTTTTTCTCCATGATTTTTCCTGTTGTTCTCTTGATTGCCGGCACAATTCTTGAAAGAAAGGGATTTAAAGGAATGGTGGAGAATTATGATACAGGCATGGCCAGAATTGTCCAGTATATATTTTTTGGGATAGGGGTATTTATATTCTTTTTTTGCGATGCCATTGCAGATTTCTTTGCCAACAAGCTTTTTGTTAAAAATGATGATACCCGCTTACAGGAAAATCTCTCTTCCTATTTCGCTTATATCTTCATAGTTCTCTGGCTGCTGAACATGATTTCCGTTTTCGGATTCATCGGGTATATAATGTGTTCGAATATAATCTGGCTGGCATTGTTCATAATTCTGAATTTCGTTCTGCAGACAAGGTATTTCCCTTCGGAAAGCAGGTTCAAAAAGCTCATCGAATCGGTCAAAAAATAAGCCCTGCTTTTTAATTCTTCAATCAACTCTCGAGTTTCGATTCTCGATTTTCAATTTGAGCGGGATACGGGATTTGAACCCGTGCTCCGAGCTTGGGAAGCTCGTACTCTACCACTGAGTTAATCCCGCGGTACAAACGGCACAAAGAGGCTTATTCTCTAATATTAGCATAAATCACGACAAAACGTCAATAGAATGGTTAGATCACCTGTTGAAATTGAGTATGCCCGCCGCTTTATCGAGACGCCAGATGGCATCTCCCGTAGCCGTCCAGGCGTACCATGAATCCCTTTTTGGCGCACCTATGTTAAACCTTAGGGATTTTACATTTTCTTCGGACATGCCGAGGGCGGAAAAAGGCATCTTCCATTCCGCAGTCCAGTGAAGCTGTTCCGGATCAATCATCCTGGCTTTGTATTCTATCCCTTCCTGGAGCCTGGCAATTTCTGCCTGGGGCATTTTGAAAAGATTGTTTATGATAAATCTTCCTTCCGCATATCCGGTGAATATGTAAAGCGGGCCCGTAGGCATTTCCTTTTTCCACCATGCCGTTTGGCTGTCAGGTAAACCTTCTATTGTAATTTCGTTCAGATATAGAGAAGCGGGTATTTCCTTCTTCAATCCCTCTTTCCATGGATCGGGAGAATTTTCGATTCCCAGGTAAAGGTATTTGTCGTCATACAGGAGCCACGCGTAACTTTCCGCTCCGTTCCTCTTTTTGCCTGTCAGATGATCTTCGCATATACAGATGGCTTCCCTTTTATCCAGTCCGAGCCATTCGTCCTTTTTAAGATACCCGTCCATGGTTACGGGAGCCGTTTTTCTTTTGACTCCGTATTGAGGGGGCTCTCCGGATTTCTGCAAAGTGCGGGGATTTTCGGCAGGCAGGGAATTTTCCACTGTCTCTGCTTTATAATATTTTCCCGATGGAGCTTTTTTAACGGGCCAGCTTGCCCTTAACGGGTCATCATAAAGCCCTATGGCTTCAAAAGGCACCGGTTCGATGGACGTCAGTCCGAACACGGGCGAACCGGGTCTTATTCTGAAATCCAACTCTGCAGGGTTTGCAAACAGCGGGTCCCCTTCTTCCCAGTTGTCTCCTATGGAAAGGTTTTCTCTGAAAACGCTGCTGAGAGGCTTGAAAGGGTTAGAGCTCATCGAGGTAAAAACGCCTTCCCTGTTGACGTTGCGCTCAAGGACTACATTTTTGGTGATACCGACCTGCTTTGTCTGAAGTGCGTCAACCAGCTGGGGATACCTGTTTCCCCATGGTGGTATTTTATATTCTCTGCCAACGGTTACATCTCCTCTTTCCACGACAGGTTCTATTATGAATGCGTTGTTATACAGC
>DAOQVZ010000206.1:0-3170 GCA_035341815.1 bacterium | reverse complement strand
CTGTATCTCTTTTGCCTCACGGCTTTACGACTTTACTTATGTAACTCTCTATAAATTCAAATTCTTATTATTAACTCGTGTCATACAGAACATCAGGAGTAAAAATGAACTATTCTATCAGGGATATCGGTCTTTCAAATGCAGGAGAGAAAAGAATCGACTGGGCATTTCAACACATGAACGTGATGAATATCCTGAGGAAAAAATATAATATAGAACCCGTGTTGAAAGGAACAAAAATTGGATGCTGTCTGCATATCACAACTGAAACTGCAAACCTTGCAATAACAATGAAAAGCGCTGGAGCTGAAGTTTATCTCTGCGCGTCGAATCCTCTGAGTACCCAGGACGATGTGGCAGCCTGCCTGGTAAAAAAACACAATATAAGCGTTTACGGAAAAAGAGGGGAAGACAACAAAAGCTATTACAGGAATATTAACAATGTGATGGGTGAAAAACCTCACATAGTTGTAGATGACGGCTGTGACCTTATCTCCTCTCTTCACAAAAATCCGCGTTTTGCAGTGAACATCGTGGGAGCGACGGAAGAAACAACTACAGGTGTCATAAGGCTCAGAAGCCTTGCCCGCAACGGCCTTCTCAAATTTCCAGTCATAGCTGTGAATGATGCCGATACAAAGCATCTCTTTGACAACAGGTACGGTACGGGGCAATCAACAATAGACGGTATCATGAGGGCAACAAACATTCTTTTAAGCGGCAAATGTTCAGTCGTATGCGGCTACGGATGGTGCGGAAAAGGTATCTCAAAGAGGCTTGAAGGCATGGGAGCAAATGTGATAGTCACTGAAACCGAACCTGTGAGGGCGCTTGAAGCAGCAATGGACGGATTCAGGGTGATGCCAGTTTCAGAGGCTGCAAAACAGGGAGATATCTTTATCACATCGACAGGCAATACTTCGGTAATTCAAATCAAGGAAATCCTTACCATGAAGGATGGCGCAATCCTTGGAAACGCAGGCCATTTCAATGTAGAAATTGACATTCCCGGCATGGAAAAGAATTCAATTCGCAAAAGGAACATCAGGGAAGGGCTTGACGAGTATACATTGAAAAGCGGGAAAAGAATATACCTGTTGGGGGAAGGACGGCTGGTAAATCTTGCGTGCGCCGAAGGCCACCCTTCGTCGGTAATGGATATGAGTTTCGCAAATCAATTTCTGTCAGTCAAATACCTGAAAGAACAAAAAGACCTGAAACCGGACGTATACAATGTGCCGCGTGACATAGACAGGGAAGTAGCTTTTCTCAAGCTGAAAAGCATGGGAATCAAGATAGACAAAATGACAAAAAAACAAAAAGAATATATAAATTCATGGAACCTGGGCACTTGAGACGCGTAAAGAAAAGCAAGCTGATTGTAGTCGGAATAACAGGGATTTTCGGTTCCGGAAAAACAACCGCAGCCTGTATATTCAAAAAGGAAGGAATACCCTGTTTTTCACTTGATGCAATAGTCCATGCCCTTTTCAAAAAAACAGAAATCATTGAAAAAATAAAGGAACTTTTCGGAGAAGACATAATAAAAAGAGGCAGGCCGGACAGAAAAGCCATTGCAAAAATCGTATTCACCGACAGAATGCTCAGGAAAAAATTGGAGGATGTAATACACCCTCACGTGTTTGACAGGTTCAAAAAGATAATATTTGACTATAACAGAAAAGGTGGTATAATAGTATTCGAGATTCCTTTGCTTTTTGAAACGAAATCAGAATCTTTCTTCGATAAAATAATTGTAGTAAGCGCGTCTCATGATAAAATACTATCAAGGCTGAAGGAAAAATTTTCTTCCGAGGACATAAACAACAGACTGGCAGCCCAAACCCCTTTGAGAGAAAAAGAGAAAAAAGCCACCTATGTTATTTTCAACTCAGGTTCCATTTGCAAAACAACTGCTCAGGTAAAACAAATTATCAAAGAACTGAGAAATGAACTCATTTAATCTTAAGGGATAATTATTTATCCCGAAATCTGACTCATAAGTCTTATACACCTGCATTCAATTCATAAAAATAACTCATAGCATTTTTGTTACGGGAGGATATGCAATGGAACAAAAAAAGGAAATGAATATTTCTGTGTTGAGAAAACTGACGATACCTGAACTCCAGAATATAGCAAAAAACCAGAAAGTTAACGGAGTCAGCAATCTTAGAAAAGAAGAATTGATATATAAAATCATGGAATCCCAGACTCACCAGGACAGCCTGATTGTGGGAGAAGGAGTTCTCGAAATACTGCCGGACGGATTCGGTTTTCTCCGTTCTCCGAATTACAATTACCTGCCAGGGCCGGATGATATATACATTTCACCCTCCCAGATTAAAAAATTTGCGCTGAAAACCGGCGATACAGTGGGTGGACAAATAAGGCCTCCGAAAGAAAACGAAAAGTATTTTGCATTGCTCAAAGTGGAAAAGGTGAACAATGAACAGCCGGAAAGCATCCAGATGAGAATTCCCTTCGAGGAATTGACTCCCATTCATCCAAACCAGAGATTCATTCTTGAAACTACTCCTGAGGAACTCACAACAAGAGTTATTGACCTGACCACCCCGGTAGGAAAAGGACAGAGAGGTTTGATTGTTTCTCCTCCCAGGACGGGAAAAACAGTCATTCTTCAGAAACTTGCAAATGCCATAGCATCAAACAATCCCGAGGTATACCTGATAGTTCTTCTCGTTGCAGAAAGACCTGAAGAAGTTACCGAAATGAGAAAAATCGTCAAGGGAGAGGTAATAAGCGCAACTTTCGACGAATCTCCCGAAAGGCATACACAGGTTGCAGAAATAGCCATTGAAAAAGCAAAACGTCTTGTTGAACACAAGATGGACGTTGTAATACTCCTGGACAGCATTACAAGACTTGCCCGTGCGTACAACGTCCTTGTACCGCATACGGGGAAAATTATGACAGGGGGGTTGGAATCCAACGCCCTTGACAAGCCTAAAAGATTTTTCGGAGCTGCCCGCAACATCGAGGAAGGAGGAAGCCTGACCATACTTGGAACGGCCCTCATAGATACGGGAAGCAAGATGGACGATGTCATATTCGAGGAATTCAAGGGAACCGGCAACATGGAAATCAACCTCGAAAGAAAACTGTCTGACAGAAGAACATTTCCTGCCATAGATATAAACAGGTCAGGT
>DAOQVZ010000205.1:0-3189 GCA_035341815.1 bacterium | reverse complement strand
GCGTTGGAAGCGCCCGTGTATTGCCAAGCGTCGCTTATGAACACAGGCCAATGGGTCTTTCCTACAAATACTGGTAATGGGCTGGAAGAGATAATAATGACAACCTGTAACGCCGGATTTCCGGACGCTAAAGTGACAGTTGAATTATAAAGATAAAGCGAGGTGAAAAAAATGAGAAAGAATAAAGGATTTACTCTTATTGAACTTCTTGTGGTCATAGCCATTATAGCAATACTGGCGGCAATGCTTCTGCCTGCCTTAAGCAAGGCAAGGGCCAGGGCAAAATCGGCTGTCTGTATGAATAACCTGAAGCAGTTAGGGACAAGTCTGCTCCTCTACTATGAAAATTACGAGGGACTTATACCCACATTAATTGCCAACAGCCAGTTTGCAAACTTTATCCCGAAGAGTATTGTATATTGCCCGACAGAAAAATATGACAGTTATTACTATTCCGCTTACGGGGCAAATTACATGACTTTGTGTTATCCCATGAGAGCACCTGATAATTATTTTAATCTTGATGCGCTTAGAAAGAGTAAATCATCATCGCGCATGTGGATTTTTACCGATAGTATAGCCCTTAAGCAGACTGGTCCAGACGCATTCCTTAACAGAAAGCAATTTTACAATTGTTCTCCGGCCAATTCGGACGGGTATATACATTTCAGGCATGGGGGGAGAGCCAATTTCCTTTTTGTGGATGGACATGTGGAATCTTTGAACCCTGACAATTTCATGCTGATATCTCAGATAAACCGTTCTTTAGCCGGAACTCCTGTTGATTGGTATATCGTGAATGGTAAATATGTAATAGAGTTTATGAAAGGTTTCGGTGATGCAGGGTATTAAAATGTGAGAATTCCTGTAATTTATTAGCTTTGAGAAGTCATTCTCACCTCAATCCTCTCCCCTGCGAGAGGATTGAGGTGAGGAGAAATTTTACATGCCGGTAAGCCCCTCATCCGGCACTTTCTCACCCTGGGGAGAAGGAATCATAACTTTTTGATGATAATATGAATTCTTTTTCTGTCGAATTTCAAGGGGAATTATTTTAATATCACGGTAAGCACAGCCTCGACAACCTTCCATGAAATAAAACTAAGTATCATCCCAAGAAAAACCGGCACGCTTTTCTTGTAAACGTTGTGCCCGCCAAACCTCAGTATCAAGCCTTTTATAATCCACGCAAGAAATATGGTAAACCAGTACTGCCGCATGGGAAGGGTCTGGGCAATAGGAAAGCCCAGGTAATGTATGGGCCACCACAGGAACCTGGCATGGAGAAACATCAGGATTCCCATCAGAAAAGCGCCTATTCCCATGAAAAGAGAACGGAGGAGCATCACTTCCTGGGTCATGGGAGTATCAATCTTCTGTAAGATAAACCTTGCCACTGTGAAAGCCATCCTGTCTCCAAGGAACCATCTGCCTGCCCCGGAACCGGAAATAGAAGCGTTCAATGTTCCCATGTTATAACCGCAGAATATATACGTCCATGCGGAAAACACGTACGAAATCAAGATGGAGGCAATAATCGCAGTGAAAAGCAACCTGGAAGATATACGGGCCTCCTCCTGTATCTTCAGGGTATGCCCTGCCACCGCCATAATGGATGTGCGGAGTTCAGACGTCCAGATATACTGGAACCCTAATGCCAGGTATCCCTGCTCGGTGACAAGGCCCGGGGGCAGGATGGATACAGTATATATCGGTGGAATACACATGGCGCGTGCCGCGGGCAGGCCTGTCTGACAGACAATCCGGGTCAGCCCCAGGAATACAACAATGGAAAACAGCACCAGCAGAAAAGAAACGTGGTATGGCAGTCCGACAAACCTCATCAGGCCGACCATCAAAATAAAGCCGATAATAACGCCCAGTACGGAGGTGCGGTATGAAAGCAGTTCTTTGCTGTCATCAATTCTGCTGTGGCGGCTGAAAGCCTTCCGGAAGCAGTCTCCTAAATGTTCGCGCGCGCGCCAGAATAAAAGAGCCACGAACATGAACATTGCGCCTGCTGACGTAAAAGTAGCCACACCCGAGCCTTCTGCATACGGTTCTGCTACCCCGGGCAGTCTGTAACCGCTTATAATCAGCAAGCTGTTTTGCATCGTGAAGAGGAGATAGAAAAGCCACAGGGATAGAGAAATACTTCTGGGTATGAGATAGGCAAGCCCCAGTATGTGGAACTCAACGTTTAACATGAGATACCCGGTATCGCGGTAGAGGTCAAGATATCCTTTAAGAGGCAAAATAGGGGTTCCTGTCAAAAACCGGGTCCACCAGTTGGACAGGTAGAATATAAAGACAATTACAAAAGACAACCAGAAAAGCTTGTTCCTGAAAAGAACCGGCACCCTGCTGCCGGCTTCTCTTTTTATCATCTCCAGCGGCAGTATCGTAAGCGGGTATATCAACCTCTCCTTTTCCACCCACTGCTTGCGGAAGAGCACCATCAGGCAGATGCTCAAGAAGGAAAATATAAGGATAAAAATCAGGAAAAAACCCAGCGGTTTCATCCATGCCAGGTAAGGGATAGATACTCCCGGCGGCAATCCTTCGTAAAAATAGTTAATCGCTGCCTGGTCTTTGACAACCAGAAAGGGTGAAACCTTAGAAACTATAAGCTCTTCCCAGAGGTTGACCGATGTACCAAAATATCGGAAGGCTGCAATAATTGATATGAGTGTCGCCATCAAAGCCATAGGTAAAACGGAAGCTGTGGATGTCATGATGAAAATAAGTAGAAGCTCGGATGGCTTCAGTTCAAAAACGCGGTGCAGGCAGGCCAGAAGAATGAGAACAAAAAGCGTGAATATGGCGGCAGGCGCCCAGTATTCCCAGCAGAAATATATGTCAATACCCTTGAACATAAGGTAAGGGTCAATCATGGCAATTCCTGCCGAAAGCAAAGCCCCTATGACAAAAGCTCTTTTTCTCATGCGCCTCCTTTACAAACTATTCAAGAATAATCCTTCCTTGCAGTTTATTGCAACACACCCTTCCGCTCATCCACCAATCCTTAGACGAACTAAAGAGATGCCCTTACGGGTTAAATATCGAAAAAGCCTTGTTTCCTTTCACCCTGAGATGTTTTTGTTTATCCTGGAAGGGCTCAGGGTCCATTGTTTGTGTCCGTTTTTTTCATCGCTCCGGCAGTTCGCGGGCCATGACAGGGTCAAGTGT
>DAOQVZ010000204.1:0-3193 GCA_035341815.1 bacterium | reverse complement strand
AGAACTCTCGGCTTTACCATGTAATTCCGCTCCTCCATGCTTTTTCAGCTTCAGAGACAGGCAGTTGAAGCGTATTTTCTCCGGCGAATGAAACGGTGATATTCCCGCTTCCGGAAACATGACCGATAAGAGCCGCATAAGAACCTTTCATCATTCCTTCAAAATCTTCCCGCCTGCTTTTTTCAACCTCTATTATGAACCTGCCCTGGCTTTCCGAAAAGAGCATGTCGGCTGAAGAACATCCGTCCGAGACCGCTCCATCGAGAATAATATCCGCTCCAGCCTGTCCACCTATGCACATTTCGCAAAGGGCGGCCGCAAACCCTCCGTCAGAGCAGTCATGGCAGGCAGACGCAATGCCCCTTTCTATGACACAGTTCACTTTTTCCATCAGCGGCAGGGTCTTCTCCGGACATGGCCGTGGCACAATGCCGGCTGTCCTGCCTGCAATCCTATAGTAAGCCGAACCTCCCAGCTCGGGGCAGGTTTTCCCGCACAGGTAAACGGGATTGCCCTCTTTCTTGAAATCCGTCGAGCATATCCTGCGGACATCCCTCACAATCCCCACGGCTGAAATGAGAAGAGTTCCAGGGATGGAATCCTTTTTCTCGCCGTGAAAAAAGTTGTTGAGGCTGTCTTTCCCGGAAATGAAAGGAAGCCTGTAAGCCACGGCGTAATCCCTGCATCCCCTGACGCATCTCGCAAGGGCTCCGAGCTCCGCTTTATCGCTTATATCCCCCCAGCAGAAATTATCCAGTATGGCAACCTGCCCGGGAACTCCGCCCGAGGCAACAACGTTCCTCAAGGCCTCTTCAATACAGCATCCTGCCATGTAATAGGGGTCCTTCCTGCCATAAAAGGGATTGATTCCGCAGGAAACGGCAAGCCCCCTGTAACTTTCGTAAAGAGGTTTCAGTACAACTGCATCGGAAGGCGATTTTTTCCCCATGCCCGACAGTGGTTTCAGCACGGTGTGAGCCTGGACTTCATGGTCGTACTGGGTAATTACGGCTTCCTTTGAAGCTATGTTGGGGTCGGAAAGAATCTTCAGGACGTCCTCAGAATAATCTTTTTTTCTCGCGCCTGTCCGCACCCTTTTCTCTTCTTTCAAAGTATAAACAGCCTTCAGCTTTTGCCCCGGTATCCCCCTGTGGAGAAACTTCATGTCGAGCGAACAGACAATCTCATCCCCGTAATATAGCACCAGGCAGCCCGTTTTCACAAATTCTCCAATAACAACGGCCTCCACATCCTCGGAACCGAAGAGCTTCATCAGCCTGTCGAGATTCCTGCCGGGAACTGACATCACCATTCTTTCCTGAGACTCCGAAATCCATATTTCCCAGGGCCTCAGTGACATGTCCTTCAGAAGGACCCTGTCGAGATGCACAACCGCGCCTGTATGCTCGCCCATCTCCCCTACAGCAGAAGAAAAACCTCCGGCGCCGCAATCCGTTATAGCGCTGTAAAGATTTTCATCCCTGGCTTTCAGGATTGCATCCATCAGTTTCTTCTCAACTATGGGATTGCCTATCTGCACGACGCTTGTGGGAACATCCTTGTCGAGCTTTGCCGACGAAAATGTGGCCCCGTGTATTCCGTCCCTGCCTGTCCTTCCGCCTGCGGCAACGATAAAATCTCCCTCGCACACTTTTTTCTCTGCCATGGAGAGAGGAATCATTCCGAGCGTGCCGCAGAAGACAAGCGGGTTGTTACGGTATCCCGGGTCGAAAACTATGGCCCCGCTGGCCGTTGGAATCCCCATCCTGTTTCCGTAATCCCTGACTCCGCTCACAACGCCCCTGTAAACCCTCCCGGGATGAAGCACTCCCTCGGGAAGTCCGGCCTGGGGAGAATCGAGCATCCCGAAACAGAAGACATCGGTATTAAGCACCGGAAACGCTCCCTTGCCCACCCCGAGGATATCCCTTATAACGCCACCCACGCCCGTACCCGCGCCCCCGTAAGGCTCAAGGGCTGACGGATGGTTATGGGTCTCCACCTTGAAGGCCGCTCCGTAGTTTTCGTCAAAACGGACAATTCCCGCGTTGTCCTTGAATACGGAAACGCATCTTTTGTCGGCAACCTGCTCTGTGGCATCCATGATATCCTTGAAAAGCACTACCTTTTCTTTTTTTTCCCTGGCACCTTTCTTCTCGGTATACTCTATTTCGGACTTGAACGTCTTGTGGTAACAGTGCTCGGACCATGTCTGGGCTATCGTCTCAATCTCGCAGTCTGTGGGCTGCCTGCCGAGCTTTTCAAAATAAGCCCTTATTGCCCTCATCTCTGCAAGGCTCAGTGAAAGAAGGTTTTTCTTACTGACACCGCACAGCTTTCTGTCCGAGGCCCCAAGTATTTCCACGTATTCGAATTTTCTCTTCATTTTTTCTTCCGGCGGGTAAAATCGTATATTCTGCAATCATGAATGAGAGAATTTGAAAGTATCTTTTGCGATATCGCCTGGATATCTTTCATTGCCAGCCGTCCCTTTAAATAATATTTTTTCCCCGTTGAAACAGAAAAAGAAGGTTTTATCCCAAGGTCTTTTGCCGCCGAAACGGCAGTAGCGGCAACGGTATCCGTAACACCTTGTCTGTACCATACCTCCACCGCCCAGAAACCCTTCTTTTCCAGAGTTTTATCATACACTGAGTACTCCTGTATAACGGGGTCTATGAGAAGTTTTTCGGATATATCCCTTAGATGCCCTGATGAAATTGAACCGCTGAACCTGTACAGTTCAGAAACCCTGACATCCTCTATATGCGAAATCCCAAGCTCTTCGGCACTTTTTTTCACACCCATGCCGAATACATCAGGGATATTCTCTTTTAAATAAACCTCTATGGTATATACAGGCATATTTTCCCCCCGTTAAAGCAGAGGCAGGTAAGTTTTCAATTCATATTCGTGAACCTGTTTCCTGTACTCGTCCCATTCCATCTTCTTTGACATGATAAGGTTATTGAAAACGTGCGGCCCGAGAACTTCCTTCAACAGCTTGCTCGATTCCGCCACCTCTATGGCTTCTATGAGGCTTCCCGGCAGGCATTCTATCTTCAATTCCTTCATTTCATCGAGAGTGAGATGGTAAACATCCCTCTCGAGAGGCTCCCTCAATGGATACTTTTCATTGATGCCCTTCATCCCCGCCGCAACCATGCAGGCAAAAGCAAGGTAGGGATTACAT
>DAOQVZ010000203.1:0-3305 GCA_035341815.1 bacterium | reverse complement strand
CGCCAACCCTTTATCCTGCATCACCGCTGATTTCTGCGCCTTCCATATCTTGGATCCTCCGCTCTCTGCCTGAAGGCTCAAAACTGTAATAACGAGAAGTAGAAAAACAAACCTGATTCTAATCACCGGTAACCTCTTTCCATTTAACAAACATAATAAATTCCTACGGAATAAAGAACTCATGATACCCGGGAGTTAAATTGTGCAGCCGTTTACTCATAGGGACAACAAAACCTTCGTTTGAGATGTCCAGAACGAGCTCTTTTTCATTTTCCACACGGACAACGCGGCCGGTTTTTTCCCTATCCATTTTTTCGGCAATCAATGACACCTTCTGCCCATTGAACCTCAGGTTGCTGATACCATGCCTGCCAAGCTCGGAAATAATCCATTTTATTCTGTTTTGCCCCGAATCAAAATCAAAGCCCATGATGAATTCAGGCAGCATGGAAAGAGGAGCCAATCCGCTGAATCCGACATTCCTTGCCCTCACAATTGTTCCGCCAGAGTGGGTTGCAGGCCTGTCGTAATCGGCAGAATAAGCCTCCCACATGTCTTTTCCCCACGAACTGCCGTTCCACACTCTTTCCAGTGCCAGAAGATGTTTCAAAGACAGTTCTTTTGCTGCGTCATGCCTGCCGCATGCCCTAAGCCCTGATGCAATCATGTAATTTATATAAACCCAGACACCGCCGCAGTGATAGTTGCCAAGAGGGTCATAGTTGGGGTCATCCTTAGAAAGTGCGGGGACAGGATTTCCTGTCCAAAACTCATGAGGGTCCAATATATGCTCCACAAGCCTTTTAACCCTGTCAAAATCTGCCGCTCCGCATAGCATAGACCAGAAGGCTGCTGTGGTTTTGTGATTAATATAGTAATTGCGAAACTCTCCTCCTGCAGGCTTATAATTCAGGTCGTAATAAAACCCGTATCTCTCACCCCAGTGTTTTTCATTGATAAGTTTAACAAGCTCCCTATGTTCAGTTTCAAACCTTCCGGCCGTTTTTTCGTCCCCGAGAAATCCGGCTATCTTTTTTATGTAAAACGCACTGAGGGCCTGCTGGCAGGCAAGATCCACAAAACAGATATCGCTGCCGTCCTGGTGAAGAGAAGGGTAACCTCCCCGCGGAGAGTTGTCCAACCCTGCCGACCCGCTGTCCTCGAACCAGTAAAGTCCGTTAGGACGCCTGCGGTTTGCTTTTATCCAGTCAAAATATTTTACCAGAACAGGCAGTACTTTCTTAAAACGGGAAGAATCACCGGTAAAACGATAATATTCCCATTCAGCCCAGGCAAAAATTGGCGTCATAATGCGCCCCGGGAAAGACTCTCTTTCAGGATCAGGGTCGTAGGCCATTGAAATATATCCGTCTTCTCTCTGAAGCCTGTAAAAATTGTCAAGATTATTCATTCCCGGAAGAACTCCGTTGGAGTATCTCATAAAGAAAACCATAAAGCATGAATCGGTAACCCATGCTGTAGGAGTATTGGAAAGACATCCAAGATAAGGCTTCCAGTTTTTGTTGGCAGGATAGCGAATATTTTTAAAAGCCATACGCCATACATCCCTGTACATTTCCACCCATCCTGGATGTTCATCGCATATGATGTCAGGCAAAGCACTTTCGTCGTATTTGTATTTCATAGCCAACCCCCCTCGTACCACCTCAATTGAGCCGTAAGAGAATATGCAATATTTAACCTATATCTATCCAAAAATACTTGCATTGCAGGTAAATAAACTGCACTCTTCATTTCCATCCTCTTTTCTACCTGTAGATAGTAAGTATCCTCTGTTTTATCTCTTCCCTGCGCACGGGAGTCAAACCTTCCATGGCAAGCATCTTTCCGTATTCCGCCTTCGCCTGCGAATAGTTAAGCTCAGCCCTGTACATCTCGGCTATCTTTTCCTGTGCGTCTATCTTCTGCAGGCGGGAAACTCCCGTCATGCCGAGAACCTTTGCATACTCAGACCTTGCCTCTTTATATTTTTTTTCGATACTGTAGCTGTCCCCCATAAGGATGCATGCTTTCGCCTTTTCCTGCTCAGACACATCTTCCATGCCGAGAACCTTGAGATATTCCTGTCTTGCAATATCGAACCTGTCCTGTTCCACGCAGATATCGCCCCTTCTCATGCGGGCATGCGCCTTCTGGCGCGGAAGCGCCTTGTCCGATTTCAGGACATTGTCAAACTCCGCCAGGGCTTCACCGTATTTTGTTGCGAAAAACAGCGATTCCGCATTCCTGATATGTTCTGCGGGCTGATTTCCTCCTATTTTTACTTCAACCTCTTTTATCAATGCCGGCGCAGGTTTCCTCTTGCCCGCTTCGAGAAAAAGCAGGTAGTACTCCGTTGCTTTCTCCTTCTCTCCCTGGGTCCAGTAGCTGTCACCCGTAAGCCTGTTCCAATCGGCATATGCAAGGGCCATCTCCCCGGAAATATCGATATTTATACGGTATATATTATCTTCGGCCCATTTGAGCATCTCGTCATATATTTCCCTTTCCCTGACGTAATTACCCTCTTTCCTGTAGGTTTCGCCTATCTTTATATAGGCAGGTTTCATATGGCTCCATGCATCAAGCCCGATATCAAGTATCCTGCGGTAATATTTTCTTGCTTCTTCAAACCGGGCTTCCGTTACATAAGTATCCGCAACAATAGAAAGCAGTGACGATTCGCTCCAGGGATTTACGTCCTCCACGTTCAGAGCCCTGTCATAAAATTCACGCGCCTTGTCATGGTTTTTCTCGTTCCTGTAAAGGTCTCCTATCTTCTTGTTTGCATCAAACTTATCCACAAAAGTCGTCCCCTTCATGGATAAAACCTTCAAGTAAGATTCCCTTGCCTTATCATTATCCCTTGAGGAGGCATATGCATCTCCAATCCTGAACTGCGCGGCAACCCTGACAACGTTGCCTGCCTGTTCCATACTCATGACTTCTCCCAACGCCTCTATTGCCTGCAGGTATTTTTTCTCTTTCAGCCATGTATCGGCTATCTTAAGCTGAGCATCCACCTTAACCCCGTCAGCTTCTTTTCCCATCTTCAGAATGTTCCCGAGAGTTTCCCTGGCACTGATGTACTCTTTTGCATTAATGTAAGCGTCGGCTATTTTCATATGAAGTTCTACTTTCAAAGAGAGATCGGGATTTTCTTTTAACAGTATCGTGTTAAATGTATCAACCGCCTTAAGGTAGTTCTTCTCACTGATATACGTTTCGGATATCTTTAAAAAAGCATCTATTCTTTCTTTCCTGTTTTCCGTCAAAGCCAGTCCAGCATTGAAATCATCCCTCGC
>DAOQVZ010000202.1:0-3305 GCA_035341815.1 bacterium | reverse complement strand
TCAGTGCTTTCCATACCCTTGTATCAACTGCTTCCGTGCCTCTATGGGTCGTATTTTTGAAAAGCTGTAACATGCCTGCAAGCCAGATAGTATGGCTTGGAACTGTAAACGCGCTGGGCAGTATCATTGGAATAGGCAGGTGGGGACATGAATCGGACAGGAGAGGAAGCAGGAGGGTCATATCCCTGACCATGCTTCCTCTTGCAGCATTGAGCATTTTCTGGCTTCTGGTTCCATCCGGGGGGAAAATGCTCTTCATGTGGGCATTTTCCCTCTACATTATACACGGATTCCTCGGGGGAGGTGTAGAACTGGCAAAAACAAGGGCAATGGTACAGGCAGTGCCGACTGACTGCCAGGCGGAAGGATTCGTGATGGCTTTTTTTTCGCAGGCCGTCGGCGGCGCCGTGGGAGGGTTTCTGGGCGGACTGGCATTCAGCAGGATATCCGAACACGCAGGCACCCTGTATGGATTAGACCTGCGGCAGGTTTACCTGGCTTTCCTGCAGTTTTTACGCCTGCCTGTATGGCTGCTGTCGAGAAAACTGAGGGACAAATTCTCCGGAGGCAAGAAGCTTTCGGATTCGGTTCTGCCCGTCAATCTCGAAACGACAAATACGCCGTCTTCATGAAAACCTTTCTGCCGGATAATAGACTAAGGGGTGAGCCCTATTGACTTGCGCAGTATAAGTATAACGTCGGAAATGTCTGTCTTCCCGTCCCCGTTGAAATCAGCGCGCCACGTTATCCACCACGGATAATCAAGCTCGTATATTTCATCTCCAACCGTCACAGGCAGGCCTATGGCCATCCGCAGGCATAGTATCACGTCGGAGATATTTATATCCTTATCCCCACTTACGTCTCCCTTGTCAACAGGGAAAGATTTCTGCTCGTTTGGGTCCGAAAACCCTTCATATTCTTCAAGGTTGGGATAACCGTCTTCATCGGGGTCGCTTTCATCATCCTCATCCAGGCCGTCAAAGTTTTCCTCTTCCCACCAGTCAGGAATATCATCTCCATCGGTATCGCTGAAACCTTCTTTTACCGTTATCCCAACGGAGCATCCCGATATATTGCCGTCGCTGTCCTGCATCTCAAGGGTTATTTCGTGTTCCCCTCTGGATAGATTTGAAACTGAGAAAAAATCAACGCCGCTCGCTATCTCCCCATCCCTGTCGGATGTCCAGACATAAGTGGAGATATCAACGTTTTTGTCTTCGGCATCATAACCCAGCCCGCGGAAAAATATTTCATCTTTGTCAAAGTATTCCGAGCCGTCTTCGGGAGAAGAAATATATGGCTCAGGCCCTTTCTTTCTGACGAAAAACGGAGAGGTAATTTCTTCTGCAGTATTGACACCGTCGGTGACGGTAATCTTGACCAGGCAGCTGCTGCCCCCTGATAGAGGAAGGGTATCGAAGGTCAAGCTGCAATCTCCCTTGTTTTCCTGGAATTCTCCCTCGAGGGGGCTCCACGCGGCACCGTCCTTGCTGAAACTGAAGATATATTCAAGGGTATCCCCGTCCTCATCTTCTGCCGTCCATGAAACCCTGTACATATCGTCTCCCATATCCTGCACGGAGATTATTTCAAGGCAAGGCGCATTTACTGAAACATCCCTTTGGGCTATGGATACGCTGTTCTGTCTCAAAACTACCCTTGCCGTTCCATCCGGGTAAAGCACAGGGAAACCGAAAAAAGCGCTGGTTCCCCCGGTGTGAATATCAAATACGGGTTCAAAAGGCGTGCTTGATAAAAGAGTTCCCTCAAGGCTCTCGCAGTCTACGGAACAGCTTCCGGGCTCCGGAGTTACCAGTATACCGTCGCCTGCATAAAACGGCCACAACTCCGCGGTCCCGTCGTCCTTGATTTCGCCGCTCACAAACAGAACCCGGGGATCGCTGCCCCCGCTTACCAGCCCTCCCCAGGGCCACATGCCGTCCATAAGACGCCTGTAGTTGGCTTCCGTAACCCATGGCTGCTGTACGCGGTAATCCCCCATGAAGGTATGGTAATTGAGACCGTCGAGAACATCTTCAGGCTTGTAGTTGTACCTTGGACGCTCCCTTTTCATCATTCCGCTGACAATTCCTCTGACATCCCATCCATCGGCACCCGTATATAAAGCCCCGATATCTTTGTCCTTATCATACTCCTCGGTGCGCCCCCTGCCACCTGCCAGCCCCCAGGTATGCCCTATTTCATGTGCTGACAGGTGGAGGGGAAAACCCTGAGTTTCATCCACGAAAACCCCCATGCCTGCCTGCGGATGCGCCTGCCCTGCAGTGCCAATCCCCAGGGCACACTGAGGAATAATCCAGACCACGCTGTCTATGTTGTAATGCCAGGCATACAGGGAGCCTTTCCTCGCCATCCTCGATGTTTCCCCCATCCAGAAACCGTGGATTGTCGCCGGGTCATAAGGTTTCCCGTTAGCGGTTCTGCGGCTGTGACCGTAATACCCGTCAGCATCAGGAACCGGATAAACCGCCTGGATAAATGCAGTATGCTCTTTTGCTATCTGCCTGTGCCAGTCTACTGTTTTTGTATGTTCTGTCAGAAGGGAGTCGAGAGGAAGGTAGAGTATCTTGTACAGATCCATGTTGGATTCCTTGACGAGGATGGATACTGTTTTCCCGTTGTTTGCAACAATATCGGCATCCCTGTTCAAAAGATACGCAGAAATAAATGAGTACCCCTGCCTTCTTGGTCTCGGATTCAAGCCGTCATTTTCCATGTTAAAGGCATCCCAGCCGTTCTTGAAAAGACATTGTTTCAACCTGTCTTCGTTCTTCAGCAGGTTGCGGAACATGCTGACCTTTTCTTTCGGCACGATATATCCTTTCCCCTGGCAGTTCACAAGGCTCATTTCCGCACCCGCCGGAAGGGTCTGCGGAGGATTGCCGTCGTCAAACGTCACTTCCGTTTTTACCCCGTGCACTGCGGAAAAAATACCGGCTGAAAGCTCTGTCAGTTTGATAAAAACCCTTGTCATCATGGGTTTGTTCAGTATCATGGGAACATTGACTATCGCCTGTACAGGGACAACTTCCATCAGTTCCAAATCCGGAATAACCTGTATTTCAATCCGTTTTGACGCCGTGTTGTTTTCCGGGTTCTGGTCGGGAATCCGGAAATAAGGGTCAAGGGAAACGTATATATCCACAGGTACATCCGCCCACACTGAGTCCATGATATCTTTCTGGTTTTTTGCCTCGAGGTCTTTTAACCTGGATACCGGCCAGTTCCATGGATTCCAGGTGAAAGAAACCTGCCTGCTTCCCCCTGCCGGCACCGATACG
>DAOQVZ010000201.1:0-3309 GCA_035341815.1 bacterium | reverse complement strand
TATCGCTGGCAACGGATTCATACGGGCCGGTTGCGGATAATGCGGGAGGCAACGCCGAGATGTCCCACCAGCCGCCTTTCGTAAGGCAGAGAACGGATGCCCTTGATTCGCTCGGAAACACCACTGCGGCAACAGGCAAAGGATTTGCCATAGGCTCTGCGGCACTTACCACCCTTGCCCTTATAGCGGCATTCAGGGAACAGGTTATTCTTTTGGGCGGCAAAATGGATCTGTCGGTTATGAACGTAAGGCTTCTTGCCGGAATTTTCATAGGGGCGATGTATCCCATGTTCTTTTCTTCCATGGCCATGAGAGCCGTAGGAAGAACTGCCCAGTCCATTGTTGAAGAGGTAAGAAAACAGTTCAGGGAAATAAAAGGCCTCATGGAAGGGAAAGCAAAACCCGACTATGCCAGGGCTGTCGACATATGCGCAAAATCTGCCCAGCAGGAGATACTCCTGCCTTCAGCGATAACTATCATTCTTCCCATAGCGGTCGGAATTTTTCTCGGAATTGAAGCACTGCTTGGACTTCTCATAGGAGCTCTTACGAGCGGTTTTGTCCTTGCCATCATGATGGCAAACGCAGGAGCTTCATGGGACAACGCAAAAAAATATATAGAAGCTGGCAATTTCGGCGGCAAAGGAACAGATGCGCACAAAGCAGCTGTCACGGGAGACACGGTTGGCGACCCCTTCAAGGACACGGCAGGCCCGTCTCTCAATATTCTCATAAAACTGATGTCGGTAGTTGCAATTGTATTTGCGTCTTTTATCATAAACAACACATTATTCAAGTAACGCAATAAGTAATGGTTCAGTAAAACACATTGTAAGGCAACAGTGCGATAGATGAGGTGCCCGGGATTTATCATGAAAGACAATATATATGCAGAATCGCTTAAACTGCACAAAAAAGTTAAAGGGAAGATAGAAATAAAATCGAAGGTTTCCCTGAAAAACAAGAAGGACCTGTCGCTTGCATATACGCCGGGTGTCGCAGAACCATGCATGAAAATAAACGGCAACAGGCAGCTTGTTTACGATTACACATCCAAGTGGAATACTGTTGCAGTCGTCACAGACGGAAGCGCGGTTCTCGGACTGGGCAACATAGGTGCAGAAGCCGCACTGCCCGTAATGGAAGGCAAATCCATACTTTTCAAGGAATTCGGGGGAGTGGATGCCTTTCCAATATGCATATCCAGCCAGGAAGTCGAAGATATAGTGAAAACCGTAACCCTCATATCCCCGGGACTCGGAGGGATAAACCTCGAAGACATTTCGGCGCCGAGATGTTTCCTCATAGAACAAAAACTGATAGATACCCTGTCCATACCTGTTTTCCACGATGACCAGCACGGAACGGCAGTGGTAGTTCTTGCGGCCCTCTTCAATGCCCTTAAAGTTGTCAGCAAGAAAATAGGGGACGTAAGAATTGCCATAAACGGGGCAGGGGCCGCAGGCATAGCCATTTCAAAATTTCTCTATTATGCCGGAGCAAGAAATATCATGCTCTGCGACACAAAAGGTATCATCTGCAAAGACAGGAAAGAAAACATGAACTTTGCAAAGGAAGATGTCATCAAATTCCTTCGGCCTTCCAGAATGGGAAGTCTCGCAGATGCAATGAAGGGAGCAGACGTGTTCATCGGGGTATCGGGCCCGGACACGGTGACAGAAGCCATGGTCAGAGAAATGAACTCCGGCTCAATCGTCCTTGCCATGTCCAACCCCATACCCGAAATCATGCCTGAAAAGGCAAAAAAAGCGGGAGCTGCAGTTGTTGGAACAGGAAGAAGCGATATGCCCAATCAGATAAACAATCTTCTTGCCTTTCCGGGCATTTTCAGGGGAGTTTTTGACTCGGGCGCAAAAAAAATCACGGCAGAAATGAAGATTGCCGCAAGCAGGGCAATCGCCTCATACGTGCCGGAAGGAACACTTGACTGCGACTGTATCATCCCTTCTCCTCTCGACAAGAACGTGGGCAAAAAGGTAGCGGACAAGGTGGCAGAAGCATGGAAGGCCGGCAGCTAATACCAAATTGATTTCATCCATATAGCATCGTTGGCATCGTCGCCGTCCGCTTCAACGTATAAACATACGTTTCATTGACGGCTTCTTGCCTCCTTGCTATCTGGCAAACTCAATTCGTTATTACTATAATTTTGACGGCGAATCAGCTAAATATCTTCTTCTTCGCCGAATTCCCTCTTTGAATCAAGGTAATTCTGGAGTATAATCTGTGCTGCAAGTTTATCAATAAGTTTCTTTCTTTTTTTCCTGCTCATATCCGCTTCTATGAGAATGGAATCGGCCTGTTTTGAACTCAGCCTTTCGTCAAAAGGAATACAGGGAACCGGGACGTGCTGCCTGAGAACGGAAATAAAAGCCGAGGATTTTTCTGTCTGACCGCTCATGGAGCCGTCCATCCTGAGGGGCAATCCATAAACAATGCTTTCTGCGCCGTATTCTTCCACCAGTCCGCATATCTTCTTCACTTCGCTGCCGTCCTTGACGATGTTTCCTATTCCCCTGGCCAGCATCTTATCCTCATCGCTCACGGCCACTCCTATCCTCTTATCTCCGATATCCAGACACAGTATCCTCATTTCTTCAACCTCTTTTCTCTATAGATTCGGCAACCCTCAATGCCCTTATGGTTTCCTTGACGTCGTGAACCCTGAATATCCTTGCACCCCGTGAATATGCCAGGACAGCCGAGGCGAGTGAACCCTCGAGCCTCTCTCCTGCGGGCAGTCCGTTTAACAGCCTGCCTATGAAAGACTTTCTTGATGTTCCTATAAGCAGCGGCCTGCCAAACTTCTTCAGCCTGTCAAGATGCCTTATGAGCTCAAGGTTGTCTTCCAGCCTCTTGCCGAACCCTATACCGGGGTCTATGACCGCCTTCCCGGAATCAATTCCCTTTTTCTCCATAAAGCCGAGCTTCTTCTCAAAAAAAGCCTCAACTTCTCCTGAAACGTCATCATAAAAAGGGTTCACCTGCATATCCGCGGGCGTTCCCCGCATATGCATGAGAACATACCCGCAGCCGGAATCCTTTACAACTTCCGGCAGCCGTTTATCCATTGAAAAAGCAGAGATGTCATTTATTATGGAAGCCCCCGCTTCTATTGCTTTTGCCGCAACCCCGGCCTTGTACGTATCGCAGGAAATAGGAAGGTCCACCTTCTCTGACAGGGATTTGATAACGGGAATAATCTTCTTAATTTCCTCTTCTGCCGTAACCCGGGAACTGCCGGGACGCGTCGATTCTCCTCCAACGTCTATTACATCGGCCCCTTCT
>DAOQVZ010000200.1:1779-3312 GCA_035341815.1 bacterium | reverse complement strand
GAGGGAATTATTCTATACCTGCCGCCAGGCTGGCAGGAGAGAAAGGGAAAGTTTATGCAGTTGACAGGAATGAAAACGTTCTGGGCAGACTGAAGGAAAGGATTGCTCTTGAAAAACTAAGAAATATTGAAATAATTGATACGGGGGGAGATGTGAAACTTCCCATAGCAGAAGGTTCTGTGGATTTTGTCCTATTACTTGATGTTTTACACTCCAACTATTTTGAGGTTGAATCCAGAAAAAACCTGTTGGGAGAAATCTGCAGAGTTTTGAATAAGAACGGTTTAATTATTCTTTTCCCAAAACATATGGAAAATGAAAATTTTATTGAGGAAATTGTAAAATCGGGCTTTATTTATAAAGGCAAATATCTTAAGACCTTGCTGCACGACAAAAATTACGAGGAAGGCAATATATACATTTTTCAGAGAGCGGTTTCGCAGGAATAAAGGAATTTAATTAATGGCAGGCATTTTCGACAAAAACTGTGAGAAGTATGACAGGTGGTATGAAAAAAACAGGTTTGCCTACCTTTCCGAGATGGAGGCAATAAAGAAGGTTTTGCCGCCAACAGGCAAAGGATTGGAGGTAGGAGTGGGAACCGGAAGGTTTGCCGCCCCTTTGAAAATAGAGTTTGGAATAGACCCTTCAGAGGGCATGCTTGAAATTGCAAGGCAAAGGGGAATCAATGTAAAAAAAGGAAGCGGTGAAAATCTTCCTTTCGGAGATGCTGAATTTGATTATGTCGCTTTCATAATAACCATCTGTTTTATAAGGAATCCTCAAAAAGCACTACGTGAAGCGCACAGGGTTTTAAAAGAAGGCGGCAGTATAATAATCGGGATAGTTGACAGGAACAGTTTTCTCGGAAGATTTTACCAGGGCAAGGAAAGCGTATTTTACAAGGAAGCCACTTTTTTTACCACAGATGAGATAACAGGTTTCCTGGTCTCCGAAGGTTTTGGAAATTTTATTTACTGGCAGACACTTTTTGAAATGCCCGACAGGATGGACCGGGTACAGGAACCCGAAAAAGGTTTTGATAAGGGTGGGTTTACTGTTATAGCGGCCAAGGTACTGGAAGAACTCGGAAAAATAAAATGAACTTTTATTCACAAATACGGGGTAATTTAAATGATTGAATGGATAAAAAACAGCGGCCATTTGGATGAAGTAAAGGAAAAACAGAAAAATTTTTTAATACTCTTCTTTTATGGAGAATTTTCATCAAATGCAAAACGGGCACTCAAAGAACTTGAAGATTTTGATAAAGAAAACGAGAGCATGCCTTTATATATTGTAGATGTAGGGACATTGAAAGGCATCCATGAAAATTACGACGTGGAAAGTGTTCCTACCGTGCTGGCACTGCAGAAAGGGAAAGAGGTCAGGCGGATAGAAGGCGTAGAAAGTTCTCAGTTTTATGCCCGTATTTTATGCGGGGCAAGTTCTTCAATGCACAAAGGGGATACAAAAAGAAGCATCCACAGGATAATTGTTTATACGGGAGCGGGATGTCCTGCCTGCGGTATG
>DAOQVZ010000200.1:0-1679 GCA_035341815.1 bacterium | reverse complement strand
AAGCATCCACAGGATAATTGTTTATACGGGAGCGGGATGTCCTGCCTGCGGTATGGTGAAGACATACCTGAGAAAACAGGGCGTAAATTTCAGGGAGATTGATGTATCAAGGGATGAACGTGCGGCTGAAAGGCTGGTCAGGCGCAGCGGGCAGATGGCTGTTCCCCAGATTGATATAGACGGACAGTTAATAGTGGGATTTGACAAAGGTAAAATAGACAGGCTCATTTCAAACTGAAAGAGTGGAGGATTGCATATGAAGATAAGGCCTATTAACGGAAGGATTCTTGTAAAACCTTTTGAAGCTGGAAATAAGACGTCCGGGGGAATATATATACCCGATGCGGCAAAAGAAAAACTTCATGAAGGAGAAGTTGTAGCGGTGGCAAAAGATGCAACCGATGAAATTGCAGTTGGCGACAGGATTTTTTACAGGGAATTTTCCGGAACGGAAGTTAAAATGGAAGGAGTGGATTACGTTCTTCTAACTGAAGAGGATCTTCTGGCAAAGCATGAAACACTGGATAAAATTCCTGGTTGAAGAACGATTTACTGCTTAAGAGCCGGATTTTCATGAAAGTATGATATGCAGTATTTCTGGTTTAAGCAGGTAAATTCTACTCAGGTTTTCCCCTTGCAAAGGAAATGTTGTATAAAGTACAAGGAGTGAGAGAAAAATGGATAAAGAGCAGATTCAGATAGAGAAAAATGTAAAAGAAATTCTGGGGGAATTGCCTTCGGGAATACAACTTGTGGCAGCTGCAAAAACCAGGACGGCTGAAGAAGTTTTAACCGCGCTGAATGCCGGAGTAAAAATTATAGGTGAAAATTACGTGCAGGAAGCAGTGGATGTGTTCCGGCAGATAGGTAAAAAAGCAACCTGGCATTTTATAGGTCATCTGCAGAAAAACAAGGTAAAAAAGACCGTGGAGATTTTTGATATGATAGAGACGGTTGATTCCTTTGAGCTGGCAGGAGAGATAGATAAAAGATGCGGCGAGATTGCAAAAATAATGCCTGTGCTGGTTGAAATAAACAGCGGGCGTGAAAAACAGAAATCCGGAGTGCTTCCGGAAAAGGTTTTAAACCTGGTAAGGGAAATGGCTCAATTGCCTAATATCAGGATATCGGGTTTAATGACAATGGGGCCCAGGTTTGGGAATCCAGAAGACTCCAGGCCGTATTTCGTTGAAACGAAACGTCTTTTTGATGAAATAAAGAATGCCGGCATAGACGGCGTTGAAATGAAGTACCTTTCCATGGGAATGACTAATTCCTATAAGATTGCAATAGAAGAAGGCGCAAATATTGTGAGAATAGGAAGTAAAATTTTCGGAGAGAGGGCATGCTGAGTAACCGGGAAACCTTTGAATTTATTCTCTTCCTGCAATGAAAGGTATGTATAAGATTATTAAAGAAAGGGAAAGAATTGCGACTTTCCGAGAGATGAAGAATTAGAAGGATTCATTTAAAAGAAAGGGCATCTGCCGGGTTATTCACGGTGAAATTCTCTATGGCTTTTAAAGGTATGCCGGCAGATTTCATTCCGGGGATAAATTCTGTGATGATGTAATCAAGTCCTGTTTTGCCCCCATAGCTTTTCAACCTGTCTCTGTTTGTATCCAGTCCGAGCAGTATCTTTTTCTCAAAACCTGCTGCTGCCATTTCCGATATCAGTT
>DAOQVZ010000199.1:1548-3315 GCA_035341815.1 bacterium | reverse complement strand
CCGGTGCAAGTGATTTATCCCGTATAACGGGACAAGTCAGACGTCTTTGCCTGTATGTATATCGCACGATGTTGAAAGCGTCCAATGAATTCTTGTCCGCCGAAGTTTCAACGCAGGAGGGGGACACGCTACAAATACAGAAAACTTGCAGCCGTTGGGAGGGGACATGGCAAAAAGTACTCTGTTTTTTTTCTGTTTGATATTGCTCTTCATGCCTTTTTCACACGTCCGTTGTGCAGATGCCGTAAAACAACAGGACGCTCTCCTGAAGCCCACGGAGCCTTACGGAGGAGACATAAGGAGACTCGATAACGGCAAACAGATATGGCTGGAACATGCTTCCGAAACGTATGACCGCCCTGTCAAAAGAGACCATGTATTCAGCAACCTTCCGGAACTGCTGAAAGGCAAGGGATACATACTTTCCCCTTTCGAGTACAGCGAAGCGCTGGTGGAGGAAGAAGGATACGTATATGTAATCACTCCCACTCCTGTCGAAGCCCACATGGGAAGCGGCAGGTATTCCTCAAAAAGCGCCGCTGGCAGCGTTGTTCCGTACTTCAGGAATCTTCCCGCGCAGGGGTTCGAGCTCATGGAGGATATACCTGAGTTCAAGATATCCGAAACCGTTGAGGAAACGGTGGCTGTTTACAGGAAATATGCCAAGAAAGGCGATACCATAAGGTACGGTAAACACAGCTGGGGAGTAACCATCGGCAGGCTGCCTTCCGGTTACGACGAAAATAAAGAAGCAGAACCTAAGACGGTGCAACTGGTAAAGACTCCTTCAACGATATATTTTCAACCGGGACAGGAATATGCCTACAGTTCAAGGACTTACCAGGCTATTCCAGGCATAGAAGTAACCCCCAAAGGCCGCCTATGGGCGACCTGGGTTGCTGATAACACCGGAGATTACACTGAAGGCCCGAGGAATTTCCTGGTGATTGTTACAAGCGGCGACGGCGGCAAGACCTGGTCGGATCCTCCTCAACTGGCTATTCAGCATCCCGCCTGGCCTGTCGCTTCAATAGACGCGGTTCCATGGAAAGACCCTTCCGGGAGGATGTGGCTATTCTGGACACAATGCGATGTTTTAATGGGCAAGCACGATTCCTGGGCAATGTCAACGGAGAATCCCGATGCTGAAAAACCTTCATGGTCAAAGCCCATGGGCGTAGGCAGGGGGACTCTGCTTAACAAGCCCACCGTGCTGTCAACGGGAGAGTGGTTACTGCCTTCTTCGCCGAGGGGTAATCCCGTGGATGTTTATATTTCAAAGGACAAAGGAAAGACAGTTTCCCATTTTTCAGAGGCGACCGTTCCCAATGCGGGATGGAACGAACACATGATAATAGAAAGGAAAGACGGCAGTCTCTGGATGCTTGTGAGAAGCTGGGCGCCCCGAAGCGGTATCAGCCAGACATCTTCCCTTGACAGGGGAAAGACCTGGTCCCAGGGAGAACTTTTCAGGCCGGGCCCCAGCACACGATTTCACATAAGAAGGCTGAAATCGGGAAGGTTGCTGCTTATATACCATCCCCTTGACCCGGAAACTCCCGGCAGGAGAAACAAAATGACCGCGTACCTGTCCGAGGATGAAGGCAAGACCTGGCCTTATGAGTTGCTGCTGTACGGAGGTAACTGTTCTTATCCGGATGCGACCGAATCGGATGATGGGGTTATATATGTCATACACGATGCGGACGGAAGGAAGAACAGGATGAATATCGCTTTTTCTTCATTCACTGAAGAAGACATAATGGC
>DAOQVZ010000199.1:0-1448 GCA_035341815.1 bacterium | reverse complement strand
TGGAAGGGTTCAGGATCTCCTCTTTTGCCTTTTCCCGGCTAAAGAGGTATAAATAATAAAACAGGCTGTCTGAAGGAGAATAAAAAAATGTGTCTGGCCGTACCCATGAAAGTAATAAACATAAAAAACAATACCGCCGTAGCCGAGTTCGGAGGGCTGAAGAAAGAAGTCAACATAGACCTTCTCTCCGGCTTGAAAAAAGGCGACTATATTATAGTTCATGCGGGTTGCGCCATAGAAAAACTGGACAGAAAATACGCGCGGGAGACTTTGCGCCTGCTTGGTGAACTTGAAAAATGACGTTTCCTGTCATCCTGAAATGCTTCTATTTACCCTGGAAGGGTTCAGGATCTCAGAATCTCAAAAAAGAGACCCTGAATACAGGCATTTCAGGGTGACAGAAGGAAACTTGCAGCTCGTTAAAATGGATGTTCGCTTATGAAATATATATCCGAATACAGGAATGATTCCGCCATACAGAAACTGGTTAAAGCCATACAAAGACAGGCGGATAAACTGCCCGGGAAAATAAACCTCATGGAGGTCTGCGGCACCCATACCATGGCCATAGGCAGGTACGGCATACGCAAGATGCTGCCCTGTTCAATAAATCTTCTGTCAGGTCCGGGCTGTCCCGTCTGCGTGACTCCCAATAGGTATCTTGATACGGCAATAGAATTTGCCCGCCTGCCTGATACCGTGATTGCAACCTTCGGGGACATGCTGAAAGTTCCCGGCTCCCTTTCCTCCCTTGAGAAAGAACAGGCGGTACGCAGCAACATAAGGGTGGTTTATTCTCCCTTTGAATGCCTGTCCATGGCGGAAAAATACAGGGACAAACATATCATATTCCTGGCAGTCGGATTTGAAACCACCTCCCCGGTTGTGGCAACTGTGTTAAAAGAAGCAGGACGCCTCGGCATAAAGAACTTTTATATCTTCCCGGGACACAAGCTTATTCTTCCTGCTATGGAGTTTCTGCTGGAATCGGGAGACGTAAAAATAGACGGGTTCATATCTCCGGGGCATGTGAGCGCGGTTACAGGAAGCCGCCGTTACGAAGGCATCCCGGGCAAATACGGGATATCCTGCGCGGTAAGCGGGTTTGAACCCGTGGATATCCTGCAGTCAATACTCCTGCTTACGGAGATAATCGCAGGCCGAGAAAAACCCTGCGTTGAAAACCAGTACAGAAGGGTTGTGAGGGAAAACGGCAACAGAAAGGCCATAGCTCTTATTTCCGAACTCTTTGAAGAAACCGACTCGGAGTGGAGGGGGCTGGGGAATATAAAGAAAAGCGGGCTGTCCCTGAGAAAAGAGTACGGGGACTTTGACGCGCAAAAGAAATTTCCAGTCAAAATCAGGAAACCAAAAGAAGAAAAAAACTGCATATGTGGCGCCATACTGAAAGGTGTAAAAACACCCGCTGACTGCAGACTTTTCGGCAA
>DAOQVZ010000198.1:0-3385 GCA_035341815.1 bacterium | reverse complement strand
GATTGAGATAGAAAAGCTTGACAATAAAGAAATCATATGTTAACATTATATATATAAGATTAAATGAATACAAAGCAACATTTTCATATTATAAGAGCAGTTTCAGTTGCGATTGAAGAACGGGTATTGATAATATATGCGCCAGATTAAGGCACAAAGGTAAAAAGCAATATTTCAAAACGGCATGGACAAATTCCTTTGTGCCTGTCTTCTTCTTAAGTATGCTATTGATTTAAGTTTTTAAATGATTCAATAGATATTGTTTGCCTATATTTGTTATTAATTCAAAATTGCGCTATTTGCGATGCGGGGTGGAGCAGTGGCAGCTCGCCAGGCCCATAACCTGGAGGTCGGCCGTTCAAATCGGTCCCCCGCAACTTTTTCGAGTAATAGTAATTCTAAGGTGTTTTTTTAATGCCTGCAAACAGATATCCGGAGAGTGCTTGTGAATATAGGGAAAAAAAGAACATTATCTTTGGATTTGGGAAGCACCAGGATAAGAGTTTGCGATATTCATAAAGGCTCAAGGCTCAAGGTTACATATTATGATGAACTGGATATTCCTGTCTCGGTTGAAGATAAAGAAGAATTTATCAGGACTGAAGGAAAATCTTTCATAAAAAATCAGCCAAGTAATACCTTTTATGCCTCGCTTCCTGGCAGGGGCGTTTTGATAAGAACATTGACCATCCCGAAAGTTCCTCTAAAGAAAATACATGATATATTAAAATATGAAGTTCAGCAACAGATACCTTTTCCCCTTGAAATGGTAGAATGGAAATACCAGATTTTAAGCGAGGAAAACCAGACTTTCAATATCCTTCTTGCTGCTGCAAAAAAAGAACTTATCAGCGATTTCCTTAACCGACTTTCTTCAATCGGCGTGGACTATGCTTACCTTGATACCGACCTTTTTGCATATTATAACTCATTTGTTTTTTCAAACCATTTTAAAGTTGACAAATGTCAGGCTATTCTTGAAGTTGGAGCCAATTCTTCAAATCTGGTTATACATCACAAGGAAAAAATTCTCATGCGTTCCCTGACAACTGCCGGCGATACAATTACCAACGCCATATCAGAGGCAGAATCCACGTCGTTTGCAGAGGCAGAAGATAAAAAAATCAAACAGGGATTACAGCTTCCTATAGTAGCTACATATATTGAAAATCTTAATACAGAAGTTCAGAATTCCATTGATTACTGGCGTTTTACACAAAAAGGACCTGAAGTTGAAGAAATTTATCTTTGCGGCCAGAGCGTTGTATTAAAGAATTTCAGGGAATTTTTTCAGGAAAAAGCAAAGATAAAAACGAGTTATTTCAATGTATTTTCAAATATAGACCTTAATTCTCAATACTCTTTTCTTGAACCAAGGTCCTTTGAATTTGCAGTTCTTACAGGGATAGCACTTAGAAAGAGCAGGCAGACTTTTGTGAATCTTGACATGCTTCCTGCCGAAATAGAGAGAATTAAAGAATTCAGACAGAACAGGCCTTACATTTACATTTCAGCGATTATGGCGGGCCTTATTGCCATCACTCCCACAGTATTCTACAATCAGGATAAAGCCATGCTTAAGAACATTCACAGCGAAATAGAAATGTCTCTCAAGCAATACGAAAAGTTTAAACCCGAAGTTGACTCGCTTAATAATGAGATAAAGGCGCTTCAGGGTAAGGAAGGCGTTATTAAAGGAGTTATAGACAGCAAAACAATTTGGCTGAAAAGAATTATTGATATAGGAGAATCTCTTCCAAGCAGCAGAATTTATCTGGTTTCTCTTGCTCCCGGAGCTGCTGCAGCGGCTGCTCCTCCAGAGGGGATGCCGCAGGAAATGCCTGGTGGAGGACCGCCGCCCGAAGAACTGCCCCCTGAGATGCCGCCTCAAGATATGGGAGCTGCTCCTTTGCCTGTAGTGCAGGCAGTTGCACCCAAGGGAGAATTGAGTGTAGGCGAAGAAAAAATATTTACATTGAAAGGAGAGGCAGTTGTTACTGATATAAGGAGTGCATTCAGCGATTTTAAAACCTTTGTATCAGCGACAAAAAATCTGCCTTTTATTGAAAAAGCAGACATTAATTATTGCGAGGTTAATCCTGAGGGAGAAAAACTTGAATTTTCCCTCATAATTCACTTAAAATGAAAAAAATCAAGGCTATTATAAGAAAAAACTTATTAATCCTGTCGTTTATAATGGTAATTGCCATTATCGCTGCAGGGCAGTTTATAAACAAAAAAATCAAGAAAGAGATTATAGCTGTCGAGGGTGAAATCAAGACAAAATATGAACAGATTAAAAAATATGAAATGGTTAAAGAAGAAGCTCCTTCTCCCGAGTTGATAGAAAAATTAACCAGGCAAAAGGTTTTTCTGGATGGTAATATAAATGAGCTGACAGAGAGTTTTTCCACTCTCTATCCCGTAACCCAGGAATTCACTTTGTATCCTTCCATAGAGTTTAAGGAGTACCTTTATTTTTCTTCGGACAGGCTTTATAAAAAGGCTTCGCGCAGAAAGTTGAGAATTCCGGAATCACTTGGATTTCCGGTTGTCGGACTCGTTCCCGAAGACCAGATTAAAACGTGGACTCTTCAGTTTGAAGTGGTAAAAGACATTGTAAATCTGATAATTGATTCAGGAGTTTCTGTCATTGAAGAAATAACATTCGGAGCTCCCCAGAAAGTCAATTTTTATGATATACTGCCTTTAAAAATAACATTGAGCGGGACAAGCAATGAGCTTATGAGATGTCTGAAATATTTTGAACAGCCGTCTTCTTATTTCGTGCTTAAAAATTTTTCCATAACAAAATCCGGAAAAAGTTTCTTCAAAATGGACATAGGTATAAATGCAGTGATGCTTAAGGTTGAAAAAAGTTAGAATATATAATAAATAAAAACATGAATACAATCAGGCCTCCAAAAATAAGTAGAGAAGAAAAAAAGAGACAGCTTCTTGAATTTGTTAAAAAAAGAAGAGAAGGCATGCTTAAAAAGGCTGCAAAAAAAAGAAATCCTGTTATGATTGGAAGACGAATTGATATACCTTATGTTAAAAAAGAACGCAAACCCAAAGAGTCAGACAAGTCATATATGGGTGAGGGAAAAACAAGAAAGGAACGTAGAGAGAAGCTTTCGGAATTATTTTCAAAAGGAAGTGATAATGACGGAAAGTTAAAACTTTTGCATGCCAGTGCCGATAGTAAAGAATCCAAAGACAGGTTAAGAAAGAGAGAAGAAGACATCGCGTGGAAAAAAGCAAAGGCTGAACAGGCAGCAATTGAAAAGAAGAAAAAAATCTTAGCTGAACGTGCAATTTTAAAGGAAGCGAGGCAGGCCAGGCGCGACCAAGCGCTGCGTCTCAAGGCGGAACAGAAGCGGCA
>DAOQVZ010000197.1:0-3594 GCA_035341815.1 bacterium | reverse complement strand
ACTCTACATTTCTGAAGGCAGTTACAGTGAAGCGCTTAAAATTTCAGTATCAGGAACTTCTTTAAATCCCGTTGTGATACGCGCATACATGAAAAAACCTGTAAAGGTTAAAGAGATCTCAATTGACGGTGACAATGTTATCGTGGAAGGATTAACTGTGGAAGGAGCTTCGGGAGATGCGGTCAGAGTTACAGGGAATGGAGTCAAATTGCAGAATTGCATTGTTTCCGCAGGGAAAGGTGCCGGGATACGGGCAATTTCCGCTGAAAATCTTGCCGTTCAACACTGTACACTGGTGCGCAACAAGATTGCGGTTATGCTTGAGAAAAGTTCAACCGGAGCCTCAATAAGAGACAATATTTTTGCAGGGAACACGGAAGGAACTTTACAGATTTCTCCTGATTCAAGAGAAAATTTCATGGCAAGCCATAATGCGTTTCATCTTCCTTATGAAAAGGATTTCCCCGAAGGCCAGTGGGGCAGTATAAAAGGCGACCTGAAGTTTGCGGATATAACCGGCAGGCATTACGGTATATGGGCTGACAGCCCCGCGGCCCATGCCGGTATATATGCACAGCCGGCCGGGGCTCTTCCTGCAGTATCAAGGCCTCCAGAAATAGAGAGAATCAGGGTGACCGCCGTAAAAGACAGAAGCGTTTCCATAGCATGGAATACTCCATTGGCCGATACTTCAGGCAGGGTCTACTTTCGCAGTAAAGGGAGAACTGACTGGGGTTTTATAAATGTTAATGAATACGGGACAATCCACTCCGTGGGACTTACCGGGTTAATAGCCGGAACGGAATACGAATTCAAGGTAGACACGTCCGGACGCAGAGGCGGTAAATCGGAAAGCGGGATTTTATCTTTCAAAACAAAAACAGAACCTGCAGTTCCATCAACATTTTATGTCAGTTCAGACGGCAACGATTCCGCTGAAGGAACCAGCCCTTCCACTTCATGGCGAACAATACGCAAGGCAAATATCGAGGCAGGCCCGGGAGATACCGTACTTGTGCTTAAAGGGGAATATTTTCACGCTGTGTCTCCGGTAAACAGCGGTTATGAAAAGAGCCGCATAACATACAGGAAGCATGGTGAAGGAGATGTGATTATCAACGGGATGGGGTCAATAGCACCTCTTATATCCTTGCATGGAAGACGGTATATCACGGTTGACGGTTTTTCTTTGAAGGAAGTCCCGGACATTGCCGATGGGGCTTTAGGAATAAGCAGTTCCTCAGACATAGAAATACTTAACTGCAATATAGGATACGGAAATCCTCTAAGAGGGGCTTTCGTGAAGGGCGGATTTGTAAAGAGCTGCCGGAACCTGCGGGTTGAAGGCAACGTCTTCTGGGGAGCAAGGTACCATCTTGAAATATGGGGAGAGAGTCAGGGACTTGTAATAAAAAACAATACATTCGTAAACGGCGATGTATGCAGCGTGCGCATACACGGAGATATAGATGTAAAACTTTTCAATAATATTTTTTACCATCCTACAACGCAGGTAAATAACGGAGCCCTCCTGATACAGCTGGTTAAAAAGGAAAATATAAAAAGCGACAACAATCTTTACTGTTTTAAGGAAATCCAGGAGCGCGGGCAGATAGGGAAAATGATGGATTTTGATGGTAAAAAGGGCGGCACTTTGAACGAATTGCAGGAAATTACCGGAGGTGATAAGAACAGTTTGCAGGCAGACCCACTGTTTGCAGATACCGGCAAAGGAGATTTCTGCCTTAAGCCCGGAAGTCCTGCGATAGGTTCAGGGATTAACGGGGAAAACATAGGAGCATTGGGGCCCTGCTTTTAGCCGGTTATCCCGTATTTGTAGCGGTGCCCCTTCACAGAGAATACAGAATTTCTACGGAGGACGGTCCTCGGCGTTCTTTGCGGAGGTCCGTCCTCCGTCAACACCCTTTCGATAGTCCGCCAAAGTTTTAGTGGCGGAAGGGAGAGGATTGAGGTTAGGGGGGGGCAAATCTCACGACATTCCCCCTCATCCTGCACCTTCTCCCCAAGGGGAGAAGGAAAATAATCCGCAAAAACTTATGTCGCTATGTATAGTTTGTTCTTATTGCCTTGAAAAATTTATCTTTCCGCCGCCTTCAAGTCTCCAGATAGATCCGCCCGTATATGTCCATCCCATCCAGTCTTTTCTTTTCCTCACTCCGATGTTGAATCTTCTTGAAGATGTTTCCATGGGATTGATATTTAAGAGTGACAGGGGTATCCTGCACTCGGCGGTCCACCGCAGCATGCTTAAGTCATGCATAATTGCCCGGCATGTTATGTTTTTTTCAAGTTTTTCCCTTAAATCTTCAGGAAGTTTGAAGTGGCTGTTCAGCAGTTCAAGTTGTCCGTCAGAATAGATATTCATCACGTAAATGGGACCGGTTTCCATGTCAAGCGGCCACCAGTTTGCTGCATCTCCTTCTATTGAAATTTCGGTTTTTCCCCTGAAGGATGGAATCTCCTTGAGATTTGCAGGCATATCTATTGTCCAGGGGTCATTTCCATGGTCCATGCCTATGTAAAGGTAATCATCATCGTATGATATCCATATGCGGCTCTGAGGGCCTTTCTTATCCTGGGAAGCACTGTAATAAGTATCTACCAGTATTGCATTCTTTATGTCCAGCCCCTGCCATTCTTCCTTTTCCAGCATTCCATCTATCTTTATATCGCCACTTCTCCTCTTAACCTCGTACTCCATGGATTTTGACTCTCCGGCTGATTCCTTTGAAGGGTCAAAGTATTTCCCTGCCTGTCTTTTTACAGGCCATGATGCGCGCAGTTCATCCCTGTAAAGCCCTGTATTTTCAGATGAAATTGGTTCAAATCCTATCTGCCTGTAAACAGGAGAACCAGGTCTTATCCTGAAATCAATATTATCCCTGTCAAAAAACAGGGGGTCATTTTCTGTCATGTTATTTTCAATCTTCAGGTTTGCCCGGATTCCGCCCGCAAGTGTCAGAAAGTTTCCTTCAGTGTTAAGATTTCTTTCTATGGTAATATTTCTCGGCAAGCCCAGGGGTCTTTTTTCGGGTTCAAGAAAGTTTTCAAGCTGGGGATATCTTGTACCCCACGGCGGCATGCGATAATCCACACGGCTTAATGCTTTTACTGCTTCCTTCCCCCAGTTTTCAAGTTTTTCCGCAGTTCCGAGGATATTGCTCCTGTTTCCCTGGGAAATACCGGGAGAACAGTTGACGAATATATTATTTTCAAAACGGCAGTCGGGAGCCGAGCTTGATATTCCCTGTGTCCGGTAGAAGATATTGCCGCTGATAGTAAAATTAGAGCTCACTCCGTCAATGTGCACGGCTCTCACTCCGTGGGTAGTATTGGGCGAATAATGTCCCGTTACGTGATGTATGAAGTTGTTTCTCAGTATGTTGCCCCTGTAAGTAAGCTGGTTGCCTCCGTCATAGGTATAGATTGCGCCAAGTTCCCTTGAATGAGCCAGCACGTCATGTATCTCGTTGAATTCTATGATATTGTTGTTGTGGGAGATGGAAATTCCGTAATGGGGAGAATCAAATATAAGGTTGTGAGATATTCTCTGTCCTATTCCATTAACCGCAA
>DAOQVZ010000196.1:0-3648 GCA_035341815.1 bacterium | reverse complement strand
AGAATTCGCTTCGTTAAGAGCTTCATCCCATATCTTTAGTTTTGTGAAGCCCTATATCTATATTAAAATGGCGTATCACTTGGCAGAAGAAGCACGAGCAGGCCTTTCTGAATTTCAAATCCCTTCTGATTTAAAGGGACAGCTTTTCGAGTTTCAGGAAGCTGCTGTTCGCATTGCCGCTCATCATGTCAATAAACGAAAGGGAGTATTAATAGGTGACGTGGTTGGTTTTGGAAAAACCTTGATGGCAACAACTCTTTCGCGCATTTTTGAGGAAGATTTTGGTATGCGTGCGCTGATTATATGTCCGGAAAATCTCGTGTCTATGTGGGAGGATTACCGTCAAAAATATGGATTAAGATGCAATCTTTGCTCGGACTGAAAGATGAGCAGTTGCATTCGGTAGTGGTTTTTACCGGTGATACCACTTTTAAAACCGAGATGCCGGAAAACGTGATTTGCGGCAGCGGAAGTTGCGCACGTTTTATAATGACGAAGACAAAAGAGGTTTTTACCAGGGAAGAGGTTGTGGAACTCGCTTCCAAGATACAGGAAGGCAGGTTGACCCCATCTTTCAAGACTGACAGGCGGCATGTGGCACACGTGCGTGAAATTGTGAAGGATAAAAAAGATAGTAATCTGTGTCCGAGGTGTGGAAGCCCCATGGTTTTGCGGGAAATAAAGAAGGGAGAAAATGCCGGCAAGCAGTTTTGGGGATGTTCAAAGTTTCCTCGCTGCAAGGGTATTGTTGAAATAAGTTCGGTCTGATGGCATACGCAAAGAACAAAGAGATATTCTGAATCACGACGGTTAACCCCCGTCCCTCACGGGATAAACAGCTTTCTCAAAACGTTCGCCAGCATACAGGCTCACTCAAGTTGCCTGGGATTCCCATCGCAGAAATTGAGACCCTGAAACCCTTCCATGGTAAACGATTTTAGGATAACAAGAAGAAAGGTGATGAATGAGAAAAATACCGGCTTTGGTAGGAATAGTGCCGAGAAAAAATCTATGGGAAGTTATACAGAGAGAGCACTGGTATCATATTCCTGTTGATTCAGCGCCTAAAAATGCACTTCTCCTGGAGTATATAGGTTTTTATTTTCCATCAGTATTTGGCAAGACATTGCAGTACAAAGTCTCTTTTTATGCTGAAGTTGAAAGGGTAGATGTAGTTAAAAGGATAAAACTTTTTCCTGATGAGCCGGAACACGAGAGGGCTGAGAAAGATTATTTCAAGTTCAGTTTAAAGGAAATGCAAGAACTGCCTGAATCCATACCCAGTTTGAGATGGAGAAGGATTGTTCACATTCCCACAAGCTATGAAAAATTAGTTACAGCAAAAGAGATAAATGATTTGTATGATACCAGCCCGATTGAAGAAAAAATGTATGATGAGATAAAGAAGCAACAAATAAGAGCGGAGAGACAGTTGTATATTCTGGTGAATGATAGTTTCTATTGTCTTGACTTCGGGATTTTCTGCAAAAAAGGGAAAATAGATGTGGAGTGCGACGGAGAAAGATACCATGTTTTACCCGATGCTCTCACAAGAGACAGGAAAAGGAATAATGATTTAACCAGTTTTGGATGGCATGTTTTACGATTTTCCGGTAAGGAGATAAAAGGCGAGATAGAAAACTGTTTTTTTGTATTGAACAAGACGATAGGTAATTTGGGAGGAGTTTCAAGAAATAGGCGGGATGAATCCCACCGCTACAGAGGCAGGGGAAAAGAAGTCGCATAAATGCTTTATCCCGGGCATCTCCGGGAGACCGCTACAGGTAAAGACGAGATGCTGAACAGAGGCGTTTCAGCATGACAGAATTAGAGGTGTTTCAGGATGACAGGGAAGAAAAAAGTCGCATGAATGGCGCTACAAAAAATAGATAATAAACTCGACGGTTACCCCTCCGCACCCTAACCCACTTTCGCCAGAGTATACCACCCGCCGAAGCTTCACCATAAGAAGGCTATGGTGGACAAGTCTGCGAAGGCGGGTAGATTGGCCATGGAAAATTTTCATCCCGGCTAAACTCTTTTGAACAGACGGAGTCAAAATTTAAAGTTCATGAACTGAAAGTTGAATTGCAGTAAGGCAAAAATAACGGGAGGTGAAACAAATGAAATATAAAGTAAATAAGATGTTGGTTCTCGCAGGCGTTCTTGTTTTCACAACAGCGGCGGTATCGTTTGCAGCGTGCAAAAACGGGAAAGATTGCGGGACATGTTCTATGGCAGGTCTTACGGTAGAACAGAGGACTGAGATACAAAAGCAGCTTAAGGAGCTGAAAGATTCCGGCGCTACGGGAGAAGAAATAAAGGCTTTTAAGGCCCGCATTGCAAAGGAATACGGCGTGCAGATGCCGGAAGGACAGAAGGGAAAAGGCAGGAATAAGAAGCAGAACTGCAAGAAGTAAACTGTCAGGGCTATAAGGGGAGGAAGGATTTATGTCCTCCCCTTTTTTATTGGCAGGGCAAATGGGAAAGAAAAGAGAGATCCTGAATAGAAGCATTTCAGGATGACAGACTTAGAGGCGTTTAAGGATGACAAGATAAAAGAGATTGCCGCGCAAGAAACGTCTCGTCCTCCACAAAGCGTTGGAGGACACGGCAATGACGGGATGAGTGGGGAAGGAAACGCGTCGGTTAACCTCCGTCCCTCACGGGATAAACAGCTTCCCCAAAACGTTCGCTCCCATGCAAGCTCACTCAAGCTTCGGGGGTATCCCCGTCGCTTAAATGCGGGGAAAAGACGAGATGCTGAACAGAGGCGTTTCAGCATGACAGACAGGGAGATAGCGTTTCAGGATAACAGGGGGCAAATTAAATTACTATTGACAATTTTACTGAAGTGAATTACAATTACGTCAATAAGGTAAAAAATGTCAAATTTAGCAAAACGGCCATATTTAAGCACAGGAGAAATTGCAAGGATTTGCCATATATCCAGGGCGACTGTTTTCAACTGGATAAAAGATGGGAAATTGAAAGCTTCCCGCATACCCGGGGGGAAATATAAAATATTTAATAATGAATTCCTGTCTTTTATGAAAAAAGCCGGCCTGCTTCCTCTTGTAGAAGACCCTGAAGTGTTATCTCACGGAATCAAAATCCTGATAGTTGACGACCAGCCAAAAATTGTGGAATCCATAAAAATATTCCTTGAAAAAACCGACCCGAATTTTCATGTAACCGGAGCTACAAGCGGATTTGAAGCGGGACAGCTTGTTTTTTCTTTCAAACCCGATGTTATAATTCTCGATTTGATTATGCCGGATGTCGATGGTTTTGCGGTTTGCAAAAATATCAAGTCGAATTCTCTCACAAAAAACACAAAAATCATTGCCGTAACAGGCTATCCTACGGAAGAAAATAGAAAAAAAATAAAGCTGGCGGGAGCAGATGCAATTTTCGTCAAACCTCTTGATTACAGAGAATTGTTGAAGAAAATAGCAGAATTATTCAAATTAAACAAATGAACAAATACATACGGGATAAAAAAAGATTCCTGAATCTGCAGAGGATGATTTCCCATCTAATGTCGGTCTGTATATCTACAATGAAAAGGGAAAAAGCATGGACAAAAAGCTTCATATTTTAATGCTTCAAAATGATACGCCCAAAAAATAATTAGGATGGTTAAAA
>DAOQVZ010000195.1:0-3704 GCA_035341815.1 bacterium | reverse complement strand
CACTCGGCATGCTTTCAAAGGTCTTTGCAAACCGGCTCGGTGAATATGACATACCTGTCATTGAAATTAGTCCCGGCGTCATACATTCCGACATGACCGACATACACAGGGAAGGCATCGACAGGAAAATAGCGTCCGGCCGGCTGATAACAAAAAGGTGGGGAGAACCTGAAGACGTGGCAAAACTCGTTGCCGCATTTGCCCGGGGAGACCTTGATTATTCGACCGGAGAACGAATAGAAGTAGGCGGAGGCCTGGGTATTCCCAGATGGTAAAATCACATAAAAAGGAAAATCATGGAAAATTACCTGCAGTGGCTTAGCGGCAAGACGACTACCGCATGGTGGCACGATTCTGCCGACCCCGATGAACTCAGGCAGGGGTTGGAGCACGGAGCTACGGGAGTTACGACAAATCCGGTCCTTGCAGCTTCAGCACTGGAGGAACACCCACAGAAATGGAGAGAACTTCTTTCCGGCATACCGGCCGGGTTGCCTGCCGGAGAACGAGCGGAATACCTTTTAAGAAACGTTACCGTCAATGCGGCGAGAATGTTCGAGCCTGTTCACAGCCTGACAAAAGGCGAGACGGGATACGTATGCGCACAGGTGAATCCTTCGAAGGCAGGAGACAGGGAAATAATGCATGAACAGGCAAAACGTTTCTGTAAATGGGCTCCCAATATCGCAGTCAAACTGCCTGCGACGGCAGCCGGACTTGACGTACTTGAAGAATGCATCTCACAAGGCATAACCATAACAGCAACGGTAAGTTTTACAGTGGCACAGGTAATGGAGATAGGAAAAAGATATGTCCGGGGAAAAAACAGAGCGGAATCCGCAGGCATAAAACCCGGACTCTGTTTCCCCGTTATAATGATTGGTCGCATAGACGACTACCTGAGAGAAGTCTCAAGGGACAACAATGCCAGCGCTACTGAATCTGACATACGCCAGGCGGGGCTGGCTGTCACAAAAAGGGCGTACCGACTTTGCATGGAAAAGGGATACGGCCTCCTGCTTATTATCGCGGCTCTTCGGGGAACCTACCACATGTCGGATCTGGCGGGAGGCAAGCTTATAATGTCAATACATCCCAAAATACAACGCATGATTTTGTCGGAAGAGATGGAGCGCCTGCAGGATAAAATAGATACGCTGGTTCCGGAACCTGTCATTGAGAGGCTACTTTCATTGCCCGAATTCGTAAAAGCTTACCAGCCTGACGGATTGAAAACGGAAGAGTTTATATCTTACGGAGTCACGCAGAGAACCCTTTCCCAGTTTATAAGTTCCGGATGGGGAAAGCTTGAGGCAGTCAAAAAATAGATTGCCGGGACGCCAACCATGAAAATGAGCTGTCTGCCCGTTTCTTATTTTCCCGAAATCATCGAGGGGCGAATGACAATCGGTTCCTGGGCAAAAGAAGCTGCAGGACTCGGACTTGACGCCATAGACCTTTCCTCCATTTTTTTTCAGAACTCAACCGATGAAGACTTAAGGAAAGTGCGCCGTGAAATAGAAAAGGAAGGCATCCGGGTTCTTGTCCTGAACACCTATCCTGATTTCACCCACCCTGATAAACAAATACGCAGAAAAGAGTTATCTAAAATTAATGATAACATCCGGACAGCCGGCCTGCTCGGAGCAGGCATAGTAAGGGTCACAGCGGGACAGGCCCACCCCGGGACAGAAAAAAAAGAAGGGATACGACTTGCCGCAGAAGGGCTTCTCTCCCTCGAGGAGACCGCAAAAAAGAACAGCGTGACGCTGGCCCTTGAAAACCACTCAAAACCGGGAGTGTGGGACTACTTCGACTTCGCCTATCCCACCGATATTTTCCTGGAGATTGCAGGCAAGCTGCAGGGGTCGGCAGTCAAGGTCCTTTTTGACACGGCCAATACCATCGCTTACGGAGACGACCCGCTCACAGTACTTGAGAAGGTCTATGACAGGGTTGTCTGCATCCATGCGGCAGATACTGTCAGGAAGGGCTCTTTTAAGCCGGCATTCATCGGAAAGGGAGCGGTTCCTTTCATTGAAATATTCCGATTTCTCAAGAAAGCCGGGTATAGCGGCTGGCTCAGCATTGAAGAGGCAAGCGGAAAAGGAAAAAGAGGAATAGAAGGGGCCGTAAATTTCATAAGAGAAACATGGGACCATGCACAGGAGGATATTTAATGGAGATAAAAGAGGCCAAAAACTATGTAAACGGCATGTGGAAAAAGCCCGAAAATATGGGATGGCTCGATGTGAATAATCCGGCTACGGGTGAAACGATAGGGAAAACGCCTCTATCCACCCGGGCAGAAGCCGACTCTGCAGTCAGGACCGCCTTTGAAGCTTTCAGGGAATGGAAGGACGTCCCTGTGGGACGCAGGGTCCAGCCACTGTATAAACTGGCACGGCTTATGCGCGAAAACGAGGAAAAGATCGCCCGCGTTTTGACCGAAGAGATGGGCAAGTCCCTGCCCGATGCAAGGGCCGAGATGAAGAGAGCCATAGAAAACTGCGAAGCCGCCTGCGCAATGCCGCTTCTTCAGCAGGGGGACAATCTCGTGGGAGCGTCTCTTGATATCGACGGAGAGGTTTTGCTTCTGCCCGTCGGTGTATTCGCCATGATTGCCCCTTTCAATTTCCCCGCAATGGTTCCTTTCTGGTTCCTGCCTTACGCCCTGGCAACGGGCAACACCTTTGTCATGAAGCCCTCGGAAAGGGTGCCATTTACCATGCAGATTATCACGGAATACATTGCAGAATCGGGGTTCCCGCCCGGGGTATTCGGACTTGTAAACGGCGGCCCGGCCGTCGGCGAAGCTTTTATTGAAAACCCGCTTGTAAAAGGAGTATCCATGGTAGGCACATCATCGGTATGCAGGAAGATTGCCGCCGGCTGCGCGCAGGCGGGCAAGCGCTTCCAGGCAATGGGCAGCGCCAAGAACCATCTCGTCGTTATGCCTGACGCGGAAATAGACCAGGCTGTAAGAAACATGGTAACGTCGTGTTACGGGTGCGCCGGACAGAGATGCATGGCGTCATCCGTCATTATTGCCGTGGGAGACAAAACCCACGATGCAGTCTGCGCAAAATTCATCGAGGCATCAAAAAACGTTATAGTTGCCGACCCGCTTGACCCGCGTTTTTCCGGGGAAGAGATGCTCATGGGCCCGGTCATATCCATCAAATCAAGGGAGTTCATCTGCAGTATGATTGAAACCGGCGTAAAAGAGGGAGCCCGTCTTGCCCTTGACGGCAGAAAGCTTGAAGTCCGGGGATGCGAAAAAGGGTATTTCGTGGGGCCGACCGTATTTACCGGAGTAAAACCGGGAATGCAGATTCATTCCACGGAGATTTTCGGGCCCGTTGTTTCAATAATGAAGGCGGACTCTCTCGATTCGGCAATCGCCCTAATCAACGGCCACAGGTACGGAAACGGCGCCTCAATATATACCCGCAGCGGATATTTTGCCAGAAGGTTCAAACTCGAAGCTGAGGCGGGAATGATAGGCATAAACGTGGGGATACCGGCTCCCGTGGCCGCCCTGCCCTTCGGGGGGATGAAGGAATCCCAGTTTGCCGACATAAAAACCCAGGGGAAAGCCATAATCAATTTTTACACGGAACAGAAAATCGTCACAGAACGGTACTGGCCCGAATTCTGAAGGAGAAAAGATGAAACTATCAAGGAGACAGGAAGAGCTTGTC
>DAOQVZ010000194.1:0-3750 GCA_035341815.1 bacterium | reverse complement strand
CTTTTGATGCCACATCAATGCATATGTTTTTTCTTCCGTCGTACATGGTTATTATAATTCCGGTAATCTTCAGGTTGGTGTTGAGCCGGTCCTTGATTATCTCTATTGTCTGTAAAAGCTTGGTAAGCCCTTCAAGAGCAAAAAACTCTGCCTGTATGGGGATGAATATCTCGTCGGCAGTGGTAAGTGCGTTGAGGGTAAGCAGACCGACAGAAGGAGGGCAGTCTATAATAACATAATCAAAGTTCTGCCTGTGTTTTCTCAGCATATCCCTCAGGATGATTTCCCTGCCTATCTCGTTGACAAGCTCTATTTCGGCGCTTGCAAGCTCTATCCTGGAAGGCAGCAAGAAAAGGTTTTTGATGTATGTTTCCACCATGACTTCTTCAACGGGCGTTTTTTTTATAAGAAGGTCGTATATTGAACTTGTTATGCCCGGAGGCTCAAACCCGAGGTGGATAGTCGTATGAGACTGGGGATCAAGGTCCACGAGAAGAACCTTTTTTCCCCGGGATGCCAGGAACGACCCTATATTGACCACACTGGTTGTTTTTCCCGAACCGCCTTTCTGGTTTATGACAGCTATTTTCCTCATTTTGTCTCCCCTGTTCTGAAGTTCATAACTCTGAAGATTTTATAACACTAACGTTAATTTGTCAAGAATGAAGTAAAATGTTATTATTTTTTAATGCAAATAACAGGGAAAACAATGTTAACGGGCGTTATGGGATATCCGGTGGCACATTCTCTCTCACCCGTTTTCCAGAATGCGGCATACGAGCATCTCGGGCTGAGATATGTATACGTACCGCTCGAGGTAAAGCCGGAATCTCTCGCCAATGCGATAAAAGGTATCAAGGCATGCAATTTCAGGGGTGTAAATCTAACGATACCCCATAAAAAAGAAGCTGTAAGGTACCTGGACGAAATATCCGAAGAATCGGGCAGACTGGGAGTCGTCAATACAATCATAAACGACCAGGGCAGGCTCAAGGGAGATATAACCGACGGCCTCGGTTTCATCCGTTCCCTGAAACAGGACGGCGGGTTTAATCCGAAAGGCAAAAACGTTTTTATTTTCGGAGCGGGAGGAGCATCTTATGCAATCAGCGGGGCATTGGCAAGAGAAGGTATAAAAGGATTGTTTATCTGCAACCGCACAGAGGAAAAAGCGGTGCTCCTCAAAAAGCATCTTTCTGAAAATCTCGGTTTCAGGAATGTCAGGAGCGTCCCTTTTGAGAAAAGAAACAATGAAGAGTTCTGGAAGAAAACAGAACTGCTTGTGAATACAACATCCTTGGGTATGAAACCGGACGACAAGATGCTGGCGGAAGAAGAAAATTTAGCCAGGCTGGAATTCGTATATGACATTGTTTACAACCGTATAACAGAACTCTTGAAAAGAGCGATAAAGCATAAGATACCGTGTTTGGACGGAATTTCAATGCTTATCTATCAGGGGGCTGTATCATTCGAATTATGGACGGGGAAAAAAGCTCCTGTTGAGGTGATGAAAGAATCCCTGTCAAAAAAAACAAAATACTGAATATGGAGGTTGTCATGCTGAGATTCCTTTCTGCAGGAGAATCCCATGGAAAATGCCTTGTAGGAATTCTTGAAGGAATGGTCTCCCATTTGAGCATATCCGAGTCCGACATAGACAGCGAACTTTCAAGAAGGCAGAAGGGCTACGGAAGGGGAAAACGGATGCAGATAGAAACCGACAGGGCAGAGATTCTCTCAGGTGTCAGGGGCGGGGAAACCACGGGAGCTCCCATTTCTTTTTTAATAAGAAACGCCGACCATGAAAACTGGATAAAAATAATGGATATACAACAAAAAAATGACGGCGGGGAAAGATATGTTCCCCGCCCGGGCCACGCAGACCTGCCGGGGGTTGTCAAGTACGGGTTTGACGACATAAGGAATATAATAGAACGTTCCAGTGCAAGGGAGACTGCCGCAAGGGTTGCAGCTGGAGCCATTTGCAGGAAATTTCTTTCCGAGTTCAGTATTTTCTTTTACAGCAGGGTGATACAGCTTGGCAGAATCAAGGATAATTCTTCACCGTATGAATTGACTACTGAAGATTTTGAAATCATTGAGCAATCCGAAGTGCGCAATACAGCAAAAGAAAAAGAAATGAAAAGGGAGATTGACAATGCGCAAAAAAAAGGAGAAAGTATAGGCGGGGTTTTTGAGATTACAGCAAGAGGCTTATGTCCGGGCATGGGAAGCCACGTCCATTGGGACAGGAGGCTGGATGCTTCCATATCAGGTTTGCTCATGAGCATACCGGGTGTCAAAGGCGTTGAAATAGGAGCAGGATTTGGAGGAATGCATCTCAAGGGTTCCGAATTCCACGACGAGATATATGTAAAAAATGGCAGGGGAGCTTTCAGGAAAACGAATAATGCAGGAGGAATAGAAGGAGGCATGACAAACGGCGAAGCCCTCTGGATAAAATGCGCAATGAAACCCATACCCACGCTTAAAAATCCTCTTTCTTCTTTCCACATAAGGACAATGAAGGAGTCGGTATCTTACTATGAGAGGTCGGATACATGCGCCGTTATCCCCGCAGCCGTTGTTGCCGAAAACTTTCTCGCTTTCTGCATAGCCGATAAATTCATTGAAAAGTTCGGCGGAGATTCAATGAAAGAAGTTAAGGCCAACTACAAAAGTTATGTGAAATCCATCGGCAGATACTGGAAAAATGATTGAGAGAAATATAGTCCTGACAGGATTCATGGGAACGGGAAAGACTGTTACAGGCAGAATGCTCGCATCTGTTTTGAACGTTGATTTCATAGACACGGATGCGGTTATAGTGGAAAGGGAAAATATGGCCGTGGCAAGAATATTCCAGGTAAAGGGCGAAGCATATTTCAGGGATGTTGAGTCGGTGGTAATAGAAGAAGTTTCCAGAAGAAAAGGATGCGTCATCTCAACCGGAGGAGGGGCTGTCATCATGGAAAAAAATCTCCTGGCCCTGAAGAAAAACGGTATTGTCATATGCCTTACGGCAGACCCCGCCATCATACTGCTTCGTACGTCTTCTTCAAAAGACAGGCCCCTGCTTCTGAAATCGAAGGATGCCATTGCCACCATAAGGCATATTCTAAAGGAAAGGCGACCCTATTATCTTAAAGCGGACCACACAATAGATACGTCAGCACATTCCACCGAAGATACGGTGAAAGCAATAATGGGAATAATTAAAGAGGACAAGGATTATGCCGGAGATAAAGATAAAGCTTAAGGAGTGCAGTTATTCTGTTTACGCGGGTTTTCGCCTTGAAAAAATCTCAGGAAAGATGATGCATCCCAGTTTGGGAAACAAGGTCTTAATCCTGAGCGACAGGAATGTTTTTCCGCTTTACGGGAAAATTGTCAGGGAAAGTATCAGGTCAGCGGGAAAGGAAGTGTCAGAAATGGTGCTTCCGGCTGGCGAGAAGACAAAAAATTTCAACCAATTGCTCAGGATTATAGAAGCATTTTGTTCAAATAAAATGAGCAGGGACGATACTGTTATAACCCTGGGCGGAGGGGTAATAAGCGATATAGGGGGGTTTGCATCCTCAATCTACATGAGAGGAATAAACTTTGCAGCGGTGCCTACAACACTGCTTGCGCAGGTCGATGCAGCAATAGGAGGGAAAACTGCTGTAAACCTGCCTTTTGGAAAAAATCTTGCGGGAACATTTTACCAGCCCTCTTTCGTTTATGTCGATTTCGCCGCGCTTGATA
>DAOQVZ010000193.1:0-3758 GCA_035341815.1 bacterium | reverse complement strand
GGACGGCGGTTGTACCGTGGATACCGGTGCGGCGATATACCGGTTTGACCCTGATAAACTTCTGCCCGAAAACGGATGGCTTATATCCGGGAATCAGAGGATATCGATACTGGAAGGTTCCGGTTCAGGGGTATACCTCATTGATAATACAGGCAGGAACGCGAGGGTGGCAGGGAAGGCGGCAGAGGTAGAGAACACATTTATCAAGGAAGGACCGGGAAGGGTAGTTTTGAAACGTTCCGGCTGGTACGTGACAGATACGGGAGAAAAACTTGCAAAGGCCGATGTGTGGCTCTATTTTTCTGCAGGGACTCCTTATGTCAGGATAACCCATTCTCTTTTATTCACCGAGGATACAAACAAGGTATGGTTCAAAGACTACGGTTTAGAATTCAAGACTCCGGGGAAACCTGCAGAGGTATATTGCGCTATTGGAGAGAACAGCAATGAAATAAGAAAAGTAGCAAACAGCGGTGAAGAAATATTCATATTGCAGAGCGAGTATCCCCATTTCATGGAGAGGGAATACAAGGCTGTCATAGGAAGTTTATCCAAGGGGCAGGATAAAGTAATTGAGGATATAAAGACGGCGGGCGACTGGGCTCACGGGAACTATGGTAGTTATGGAATAACTCTTGTAATGTCGTGGATGGCGGAAAGGTATCCGAAGGAGATATCGTTTGGAGAGAGAGGAGCGCGCGCTGTTTTATGGTCTGGCCGTTCGGGCAAGGAACTTGATTTCCGCATAGCCGCGATGGTGAAGGATTACTGGAAAAACTGGACACCTGGCTATCCAAATGTGGCGGAAAAGGTTCTTGCAAGACCCAGCAACGCGCAGGGATGCGCTCGAACGCACGACATATGGTTTATTCCCGATATCGGGGGATACAGGGAAGATGCGGTAAAAAAACAGGCCATTGCTGCGGACAGACAGGTGCTGGTACTGGCTGACCCGGTAAAACTGTGCGAAACGGAAGCCATGGGGTATCCCATGCTTCATAAAGATACTGCAAGATTTGCTGCGGAAGAAGGCCTGATTTCTGATTACTGGAACAGGATCATCCTGCCTTTGAAGGCCTTTCCCATGAGCGGGTATATCGCATGGGGATGCTATCCTTCGAGAAGCTACCATGAAGCCAAAGGCAAACCTTTAGCAGCCATGAACACCCTTGAATCTCTCAGGGATTATGGTTTGCGCCGGGAACCATGGAGGCTTTATGCACGCAGCGGCGAACGCAGGTATTATGATTACGGACACCGTTTCAGCCGTTTTACGGGAGACTGGTACCTTGCCCACTGCGACGCTCCTGAAAAGAAGAAGGGCGGTTTTATTGATTCCAAATCTTACGGGGGGACATATCCGAGTCTGCCGGTATTCTGGGGAGATTACTCAAACAGCTTTTCCCCTAATGCCGGAGATATCGGACACTGGCTTCTTGAGTATTACCTTACGGGTGACGAAAGGTCCCTCGGATTACTTCACATGATAAAAGAATCTTTTGAAAAAACGAAATGGCAGGTGGGAGGACACCCCGCATTAATGATGAGAACCGTTTTAACCCTTTCTCTTCTTGACCACGACAAAAATGCAATAGAGGCAACAAGAAAAGTAGTCCATTCCTATGTCGACATGGAAAGCCAGAACGGTGTCAAGGCAATAGGCTACGGGCCCATGTATAAAGACCACCGCAGCAGCCATAACCTTCTCGAGTATTATCTTGAAACGGGTGACGAACTTGCCAAGGCAGGTTTTCTTAAATTACTTGACCAGAGGTACCGCTTTGACAGGCGTTACAGGCCCACAGGCCACAAGAATTACGATGCGTTTACACACTCAATCGCTTACTTGATGACAGGCGACGAGCGTTTCAGGCGGGTCGCAGAACAAACAGTAAGTGACGCAATCTATTATACTAATATTTACCCTCTTTCCAATGACCTTAAAGGCAAGCCTGAAAACCCGCTTGACTGGCCCAATTTGTATGTGACTCCTAAATTTCCGGGACCGCGTTCAGCAATATATCTCGGACAGCATGAATTTCACAATCCTTTTATTGGGATACCCGCAGCTTTGAAACTTTTTTCCCAAAAAGGGCGTACAGGCAAGCGAACGCCTGTTGTTATAAAATCCCTCAGTTTAAATCCGGCGGAAGTTCTTTTCAGCCATGTGCAGGGCAAGGATACAAGGCTCAGCTTTTTCTTTTCGACCCTTCGTTCGGACGTCAAGCCCCGGGTATACAGGTATCCCGAAGGCGACTCAGGGAAAGCCATACCTGATGTCAAGGTGGAACTTGAAAAAAGGATACAGTGGCCCGAAAGAGTTCTCATTAATCCGGACGATTTCTATCACGCATATATCACAGTTCCTTCCAAAACTCCCGGAGGGTTATACCTTCTTTCTCTGGGAGGAAAGGAACCTTTTACTCTTCTCGACATAACGACCGACAGGGCAGCACTTTATTGCCCTGAAGGTTTCTGGTGTGCACACGGAAGTCCCATAAGACGTTCCGGCGAAGGCGATTACGGACGTGCAGGTATGGGTATCCCGATGTATTTCAGGGTGCCGGAAGGTTTAAAAAACCTTGAAATATTCATCGGTCGTTCAGCCCGGGTCAAAAGACCGGATGGGTCAATAGCTCTGGAAATGACATCTGAAAACATAGGCAACATGAAAATACCGGTTGAGGGTAAAAGCGGCATCTGGAGAATTGAACCTTACATCCATGGGTACGATGGAACCACACCGCCATCTTTTTTCAGGCTCCTTAACGTTGAACCTGTTGTTGCTTTCGGAACGCCTGATTTTCTGCCTGAAGGAACAAATGGAAAACCTTTCTTGGTGGGATTATTGCCTGCTCCTAAAGATTCCCTTGAGTTCATTTCAGGAGTTTCCGGAAAAGCTATACGCCTTTCAGGAGGACGTACTCTGACATTTGGCAGAGGTCATAACATACATAAGGGAGGCTATACATATTTCCCGGGAGAAACAGGAACGGCGGAATTCTGGTTCAGGGCTGACAGAAGCACATACGAAACACCCATACAGATGACTCAGGCAATCACTCAGACCTTTTTGAAAAACTCCTTCCTGCGCCTGGGGCATCTTTACGAGGTAAGAAGCAGTTACACGGATATGGACAGCAATTTAAGGCTTGAACTGCTTTCTGCCGGCGAAGGTTCGGCCTCAGCCGGTTTTGAAGGACAGCACTTTTTCAAGTCGGGAGAATGGGTTCATATCGCATATACATGGAATATCGGGGAAAACAATGGTAAAATGGCTGGAGACCTTGATATCTTTGTCAATGGCAGAAAACTTAAACATGAATCTTCTTATTTTCCATTAAAAGCGCTGGCAGGAATCCCGGTTTTCAGACTATTCATGGACAATCAAAATATATACATAGGGCCTTTCGACGGAACCATGGATATGCTGAGGATATCGGACGCTATTAGATACACGGAAGATTTTGAGCCAGTAAAAAGCTACGGTTTGGACGGCGATACGAGGGCTCTCTTTTATTTTGACGGGAACCTGAAAGGTATATCTGCTCTTTCAAAGGAACCAGTAGAAGCAAAATAGGTATTTTGTAGCGGGTCTCCCTCACGGGACAAGTCCCGGACAAGCCCGGGATAAATCAGACCGCTACAATATGAGGAGATTAAAATGAAAAAAATGCGAAGATTATTTTTCCTGTTATTTGCCTTTCTGGCATGCTGTTCATTACAGGCGGGGGAGTTTGACCTTAAGATAAACGATG
>DAOQVZ010000192.1:0-3939 GCA_035341815.1 bacterium | reverse complement strand
GCTATGAAGATTTCATAAATACGCTCAGCAATAATACTTACGGCTACAGGTACATGACAAAACTTTTTCCGGCCTACATGCAGGGCGAACAGACGGAAAAATCTATTACGTCCGCACTCAGGGAATGTGCCGGCAGGAAAAAAGAATTTGATATAATAATCATCATAAGAGGCGGGGGAGACCAGGTCGACCTGCACAGTTTTGACAGTTACGCCATAGGCAGGGCCATAGCCATGTGTCCCCTGCCGGTGATAACGGGCATAGGACACAGAAGGGATGAAACCGTGGCTGATTTCACCGCACATGCCCGCATGATAAGCCCGACTGCAGTGGCTGAATTCGTTATTGCCAGGACCAGGGAATTTGAAGAACGCATCGACCAGGCAGGAGTCAGGTTTGCAGGCAGGCTTAACACCGAGCTTCTGAGACAGGCAAACAGCCTTAAAACAATCCAAAAACATCTTGATATTTTCACAAATTTCTTTATGCAGAACAGGAAACAGGAATTCGTCATGCTGGGGGAGAATTTCAGAAACTGCGTAGCAAAGAAGACCGCATCCAGCGAGTTCAGACTCGGGCAGATGCCGGTGAGCCTGGCGAGAGCTTCGAGAGTTTTCATAAAGGCACAGCTGAACATTATCGAAAGGCATGGGGACAGAATTGAGATGATGAATCCGGTCAATGTTCTAAAGAGAGGATACACCCTGACTTTCAAGAATGGAAAAACGGTAAAAAGCGTTGAAGGCATAGAGAAAGGAGACAGGATAGAAACAAGATTTCACAGGGGAACGGTAGAAAGCACGGTAAATGAGATAAAAAAGAGAGGTACACAATGACCAGGAAAGGGGAATTGACATACGCAGAAGCTATAGAAGAACTTGAGGAGATAGTCGCGGCAATAGAAAACGAGGATGTGGAAGTTGACAGCCTTCTCGAAAAGGTTAAAAGGGCGTCTTTCCTTCTGCGCTACTGCAGGGAAAAACTGAGGCATACGGATGAGGAAGTAAAAAAAGTTCTTTCAGAGACAGCTGAAATCGACACCGGAGATAAAGAAAAAAAAGAGAACGGCTCAGGATGAAAGAGCGTTTTATTCTGTAAAAAGTTTCAGAGTATTTACAAATTCTTCGTCATGGCCATTGCAGCCGCGATATCCTTGCAAAGCTGTTTATCCTCATGCGCCCTCTTGAGAAGAAGCTTCCTGTTTCTTTCCTCTTTTGTTTTACCAGAAATCCTCTTTCTGTCAAATTCCTTTCGCCCGTGGGGAATCGAGCGTTTTTGATATTATCCAGTCGGCAAAAGAGGCCGGGTCAAGAGGTCCGTGGGGATGGTGTTTTCCGCCAGGTCTCGGGAAAAGAGCGATACTTCCTCCAGCCTTTTTCACACGTTCAGCCATGACTCCGGTGTTTTCTTCCCAGAGGGCCACCTCGTCGGCATCTCCGTAACCGTGGACAAGAGGTATGCCGGCACGCACGAATATATCCGCCCTGTCAACTGGATTCTTTTTCCATGCAAGGGCTTCATCCTCGGACTTGAAACCGTAGCACCTGATAAGTTCAGCCCAGTCACGGGGACTGCCCGGCCCTTTGCCTCTGCCTGCGGGCCATATCTTGAAATCGCACACGGGATTATCCGCATATATCAGCCCGACGCTTCCGGGATTGGAAGCCGCCCAGTTATAGACATAGAGGCCTCCCCTGCTTAATCCCTCAAGCACGGGCATGGGGTGAAAAAGGTATTTACCGGTAAGCTCACGGTAAAAATCGTCGAATCTGCGCATGGCTGAAGGACAACCGAACGTGTTGCCGACATTCAGGTAAACGAGAAACCATCCCCTTCTGAGCATCTCGAGGTCAAACTCCGGGAATGCGTTAAAGAATTCAGCACGCCACAGCCACCGCCTGCCTGGCAGATGACTTGAGGGTTCAACCACAATCGCCTGGTTTTTCCCGAACTGGAAATCATGCCTTGCATAACCGAAATACGTATTTCCCGGGAAAGAGGGTATAGGTCCTGTTGTATCCATGTTCCCATTTTAACATACTCATTGCCTCCATGAAAAGACCCCGGATATAGACATTTGAAGGATAATAATCTAAAATAGAGAAGATTGCACAAAAAGGAGAAACATGGAAATATATTCTCTGCTGGGCAAAAAATTCACGTGCTCTGAATGCGGACAGGAACATTTCGTGGAGACAAAACATATAGAAAAAGGCTCCACGGAAGACCTGCCTGTGTTTTTAAAGGCCATTTTTGGAGAAGACAGGAAAGTATTTCTTCTTGCGGATAATATCACGTGGGAAGCGGCGGGGGAAAAATGCGAATCATGCATTAAAGAAGGCAATGCCGTTACATCTTTGGTTTTGCATCCCCAAGGCGAAAACAAAGTCACTGCAAGGGAATCTTATCTAAAAGACATACAGGAAAAAGCACGTTCCTCCGATGTTATACTCACTGTCGGAACAGGAACAGTCACCGACCTCGGCAAGATAACAGGAAACGTTCTGGGGAAACCCGTCGTATGTTTTCCTACAGCCCCTTCGATGAACGGGTATACTTCTCCCGTGGCCGCATACATAAAAGACGGGCTTAAACTCACCGTACCCGTCAGACCTGCATGCGGGGTTTTCATAGACAATAAAATTCTTAAAGACGCACCTGTTGAACTGATTAAATCAGGTTTTGCAGACAGCCTGGCAAAATCATTCGCAAACGCCGACTGGAAAATCTCTTCATTCGTAACGGGAGAGAATTTCTGCCCTTTGCCTTACAAAATTGTGAGCCGGTCAGAGAAAACATACATGGAAAAGGGCGACATGCTGTTAAAGAAAGACACCTTGACTATCAACAATCTTATGGAAGGGCTGACTCTCGGGGGAATTTCCATGATGCTGGCAGGAAAATCTTCTCCCGCTTCAGGCGGAGAACACATGATTTCCCATTTTCTTGATATGTTTTCGCACCAGTACAGGAAAGAAATATTTGCATACCACGGCCTTCAGGTTGGTACGGGCGTTTTTGTTTCTTCTCTCCTGTATGAGGAGATGAAGGACTTTAAAGCTGACGATATAAGGAATTTTCTTGCAGTGACAAAAATTGATTACTGCAGACATTTGCAGAGCCTTCTTTCTCTCTTCCCCGCAGGTGCCGACCTGATAAGAAAGGAATTTTCAGAAAAAATGAGACAGATAATGCTTTTGAGAGAAGCGCTTCCTGAGAAATGGGAAGAGATGAAAAAAGAAGCCTTCTGCATGGTCTACGGGCCGAAAAAAATAGAAAGCGTTTTCAGGAAAACGGAAATACCTCTCCACATGTCTGAACTCGGGGTAGGAAAGGAAATAATTCACGATGCCATAATGTTTTCAAGGTTCATAAGAGGCAGGTTAAGCATCCTTGACATAGCGGGAGAAACGGGAATACTTGAAAAATTCGCCGGGCAATATGCAGCTCAGAGCATTTCTTGACATGAATCACCCGCAACCCCTGTTTTAAAACAAGGAATTTCAGGAGGGACAGATGAAAATCTTGCGGTACGCGGCAGCTGTTTTTTTCCTGACGGTTCTCAATGGAAGAGGAGAGAACAGCGGATACTCGGAATGGCTCAAAAGAAGGGAAGCGCTGAAACAGGATAAGAGCGTTGCAAGGTATTACACATTCGAAGACGTAGAGGACAGCAAGAGCATAGTCAAAGACCTGAGCGGCGGCGGAGCTGACCTGAAATTTGTGCCCTATAAAGATATCAAAACGGGAGAAGTCTTTGACGACCTCAGGGTGATAGAAGGAAGGTGGCCGGGGAAAAAAGCCATAAGCCTTGACAGGGGATGGTACCAGGGAATCCCTGCTGACATAAAGAATAAACAATTCACAGTCGAAATATGGTTCAGGAAGAACGGCCCGGGAAGCATTCGCCATCCGGACGGGGCACAAAGAGGCTATATC
>DAOQVZ010000191.1:0-3964 GCA_035341815.1 bacterium | reverse complement strand
TTCCCATGGCCCTTGGTTTCGGAGAAGGAGGCGAGTTCCAGGCGCCTCTGGCGAGGGCTGTCATAGGGGGGCTTTTCAGCGCAAGCCTCATTACTCTGCTGGTTGTGCCCGTCGTCTATTTCCTTTTCGAGCGCCGGCTTGAAAAGAAAGAAAAAACGCTATCAGAGTTGCGTCCGTAAATAGATGCAGCTATGACATGAAATATTGTAAATATTCACTGCGTCCCGTCAGGCAAAAGTGATACAGTTGACGGCGAGTGCGCAAGCACAGCATTGAGACAAGGTGTTCGCGCTTCTTTGAGGACTTGCGAAATATTTTTTAAACTGCCCTGTGAATTTCCGTGAAATATTCCTTGGGTTTGACGGTTTTAACGAGTGTCAAACAGGGGTTTTCCGTCGTCCTGTCCCCCTTCAAGAATGCCCTTCCGTACCCTTACTCCGCTTACCCTGTCAGGGAAAAGAGTAAGCTGTTCTATCCTTGATTTGAGGATGTCCGGGTCATCGTACATCCAGGCGAATACCGATGGAAATATGTCCTGAAGTATTTCTATTTTGTCGTGGTCGATTTTCGTGCCTTTCGGCCACCTGATGGCAAGAAAAGAGCCGTACCTGTCCTGCACGTCAAGCCGGTTGATTTCTGAAATATCGTAGGCATTATTCTTGCCGGTTCTCGTGCAGTTTTTGGTAAGATACGGCCCGTGGTCCCCGTGAACTATTATTACAGCGCCCGGGTTGTTGTTGATAGCTGTTTCAATGTCCGTTTTCATCTCTGCATTTGCCTCGGCGATTCCCTTTGTATAAATCCCGGTTTCATTCCCAATGGCGCTGCCTGAATTCTGGCTGTGCCCGGGATACTTGTTGTGTGCGTAAAGAAATTTGGGATAAGGGGTTTTGGATGCAAGCACCTTTCTTTTCATGTCAAGGAATTCTCCGTATCCTGTTTCTTCGTAGCTTGCATCAAACCGGAATTCCCCTTCAAGTATGGCATTTATGAGGAACCTGCATGTTTTCGGTAACTGCTCGGGAAACGAGACATCGTAAAAAGACCCTACCTTCTGGAAGAAATAGTTGATATAAAAAATACCGTAGGTCGTGTATCCGTTTTTCTTGAGGATTTTATGAACTGCGCCGTTTCCTGCAAGAACTGAACGCGGATATACGACGCCCTGTGAAATATTCAATACCCTGCTCATGGATGAAAGGGAAGAAGCGGCTACGGAATACGTTCCCCTGTAAATATGGAACCCTTTATCTTCAAGGTAGTTTTCGTGCACGCTGTTGTCTATTCCGTACCTGAACAGCGTTTCGCTGTCCGTGTAAGATTCATAGGTTAGAAGAAAGATATCGGGTGTAGTTTCAGGTTTTTTTTCTTCCGTAAGTGTGTATATTCCGGAAAGTTCTCCCGTCCTTACGGTTCTTTTCCCCGTTCCCTCAAGGGAAGGAATCAGGCTGTTTATCAACGTAACAATAAAAAAAATTGCTGCCGCGTACCTGAAAAAAGTTCTGTTCTTATGATAACCGAGCATGCATAGGGCAAAACAGAGAGCCATGGCGCCGGCCTGAACCGGAAAACTGCCTGCAAGGTGCCATTCCATGCCGGATGATAAAGATGCCATGTTGAAAAGGACGAACGAGTAGCTTAAACCGAGCATCATGAGAGGTTTCCTCGCAACTTGCATTGCAAGTGCGGGGAGCAGGAAGGAAAAAAATGCAGATATTGCAGTAAAGCAGAGCAATATGGCAAGTGCGTTTGGCAGTGACAGGATTTCGATATTGAGTATGATATAGCCGGCTATCGGAGTCATGGGCAGGAGAATAAGAATGAGGTCCCTACTGTCAAACCTGGCATTAATTTCCTCGTGTCTTATGCGGTATTCAGGTTTTCTTTTCAAATATGCAAAAAAAAGCACAACCCCCAATGCTGTCATAACCGATAATAAAGAAAAAAGACGCTCCGAGAAAACCCTGTTTACTCCCTCCGGCAGCATCACTGAAAACAGAAATAAACCAATGAGAAAAAATGACAAAGTCCCGATTATTTTCAGAAGCATTCTGCCGTTACATGCATTTTTCCCGAGATCAAGAAGAAAATTGACCGACATGTTGTCAATCCTGCCTTTTTTCCATCATGTAGATTATCCTGCCGGAATCTTTGACATTTTCCGCTTTTATTATGGTGAAAAAGTTTTGGAATCCGGATTCAAACGCACCCCGGCTGTAATCTTTGAAAATATCTTCCCTGTTTATCAGGAGGCGCTTCACCTGTGAGTCTTCTTTGGGTATGAACTCAATGATAAGAGAATTGCAGATATCATGCAGGAAATCTGCAATCTTTTCGAAAGGCACATTGTTTGAAATAGCCATGTGGTGGACCAGCGCAAGGGCGAGTGCCGTATCTGCAGGACCTCTTTCTGTCAATGACATTCTTTCCGTGTTGTTCCAGCCGGTTGCGGGACTGGGATTGGTCAGGTCAAGGAGCAGAGGCAGGATGTTTACCTCTTTCTCTTCAACGCATTTCAAATAATTTTTTTCAACTGCTGCGGGGTCGACGTCAAAAGAAATAACCTGCCGGTTTTTCACTGATGCTATTCTGCTGAATTCACCGGTATTTGAACCCATGTCCCAGACAATTCCGGGTTTAAGCTTGTCGAGAAAGTCCGAGACCAGCTGTTTCTTGTGTGAAAAAGCTGTACCTGAATAATTGGTTTCACTGTAATAGTCTGCCCACTCCGTCCCCCCGGGTTTCCAATGCATTTTTGCAACAGTTGATTCAAGGTTGTCGATCAATCCCATGAGAGACAACCTGCTTACCCTGTCTTTCCTTACGGTAACTTTCCTGTCTGAAAAATGCTTTTGGGCGCGGGCATGGAGGTGTATGTGCATGAATAAAGAAGGATTCAGGCGGGTACGGTATGGCAGAAGCGGTCCTGCAAGGTCAAGGGGTATTCCGTCCAGATGTATCTTCAGCAGCTGGTTCAGCCGGGTGTCCCTGTAACTCATCAGGGCCAGGGGTGCGAGAAAATGCTGGCAGAACTGCCTGTATGCAACCCATGGAACACCTTCAACGTATTTTTCAAAAGAGAGCGTGTCTATGAAAACAGCCTTACCTTTCAGGAACTGAATATTGTAGGCACTCGAATCCTTGAGAGACATTCCAAAGTCAAGACATTTTTTCTGTATTTCAAGGGTTGCCATTGCCGCTCTTTTCAGCTGGCTGAAACACCATTCGTAGGGGTAGGATATAAATGGAATGTGCAAAGGTTTTATGATTTTGTAGGCAGTGTCTGGGGCCGGAGTAACTGCAAAAGCGTCTTCATGGGGTATAAGTAAACCTTCTTCTGTAAGAGATTTAAACAGTCCGGAGTTAATGAGGAAGTCGTAGTTATTCCTGTATACATGGTTCACCTGCCTGTAAATCATTCCTCCGGACGTGAAGATGAATCCGCTCGGGTCCCTGAAAGAGCCTGGAATAATTTTGCTTCCTTTCACTTTTTCCCCGTGTTTTTACTCCTTGAAAAAAGGGCGGCAAAGAAATTCTTTATTTTTCTCCAGCAGGCCTTTATGACAAATACCCCCGCAAGCAGGAAAGCAATTACTATCTGTAATATATAACTGCCGGTGCCCGGGTCAAGATAGGCGTAAGCCGGCCTGGTCAATGCCGCATACAAGAGGCAGAAAAAAATAAATGCTGTTTTAAAAAAGGCCGGTTTTTTCATGGGTTCCTCCGGTTAAGGCGGCAATGTGCGTATGATTGTGACGCCGCCCGTCCTGCAGAATTCTGCTGTCTTCATCATGGAAAAAGTTATGAGATTTTAACCCTTAATATGTAATATGTCAAATTTAACCTTCTTCAATTTAACCTTCTTCTTCCGCAGTTATAATGTCCTTATGGCGGGATTTTAGAAAACATGTGAATTTGACAGCATGCAAAAGGGGTGGTTTAATATACCTTCTGAAAAAAACAA
>DAOQVZ010000190.1:0-3966 GCA_035341815.1 bacterium | reverse complement strand
CATTGCGAGGAGCGAAGCGACGCGGCAATCTCTGAGATTGCAAAGCCTGTCCCGAGAAAAACGAGGGATCTCATTCCTTGCAATGACAGTTGGCAGGGAACTCCTCGCAATGGCAATAAGAGATTCACTGAATTTTTACATAAATTCAAAGGGAGAAACGCCATGCATGAAAATATTAAGAAACACCTTGCCGAAGAACTTGCCGGCATCAGGGAAAGCGGGCTTTTCAAATCAGAGAGAATTTTAAGCGGACCCCAGGGAGTTAAAATAACCGTCAAGGGAAGGGAAGTTCTTAACATGTGCGCCAACAATTACCTGGGACTTTCTTCTCACCCCGACATTATCAAAGCCGCCCACGAAGGTTTAGACAGGTGGGGGTATGGTCTGTCTTCCGTGAGATTCATCTGCGGGACGCAGAAACTTCACAAAGAGCTTGAGGCAAAACTTTCAGAGTTCCTGGGAACCGAGGATACCATTCTCTATTCCTCCTGCTTTGACGCCAACGGCGGGCTTTTTGAAACAATCCTTTCGCAGGAAGATGCGGTGATAAGCGATGAGCTGAACCATGCCAGCATTATCGACGGAATAAGGCTTTGCAAGGCACAGCGTTTAAGGTTCAGGAACTCCGACATGGACGACCTCGAGGCAAAGCTGAAAGAAGCAGGGGAAAGGAGATTCCGCCTGATAGCTACTGATGGTGTATTTTCCATGGACGGCAGCATAGCAAAACTGAAAGAGATCTGCGGACTTGCAGATAAATACGACGCCCTTGTAATGCTTGACGATTCCCACGGTGTAGGGGTGATGGGCGCAAAAGGAAGGGGGTCGCACGAATACAGGGACGTTATAAAAAGAGTGGATATCATCACGGGCACACTCGGCAAGGCGCTGGGAGGAGCCAGCGGCGGATACACAAGCGGAAGGAAAGAGATTATTGACATGCTGCGCCAGCGTTCACGCCCCTACCTTTTTTCAAATACCGTCGCGCCCGTTATATGCGCGGCTTCTCTCAAAGCGCTGGAAATCATTTCGGCTTCGTCTCAACTTCGGGACAGGCTTATGGAGAATACAAAATATTTCAGGCAGGGAATGTCGGAAGCGGGATTCGAAATAAAGGAAGGAGTACATCCCATAGTGCCTGTTATGCTCGGTGAAGCGGTTCTCGCACAGAAGATGGCAGAAAAACTGCTGGCAAAGGGAGTATATGTCATAGGATTTTCTTTCCCCGTAGTGCCCCACGGCACCGCAAGGATACGGGTCCAGCTCTCGGCCGCCCATGAAAAGAAAGACCTTGATTTTGCAATTAAGATGTTCGCGGAAGTGAAAGCAGAATTGGGAATATAGTCTTTGCTATTCAACGGTGCAGAGAGGTTACTATGAAAAAATTATTTATATTTATCGCAGTCATCTTTATTGCAGCAAGTGCGTCTCTTTTTCCCGGCACGCCAGGGACTCTTAAGTGGTCCATAAAACCGGAATCGTCCAATATCCCTTCTCCCGCAATCGCAAAAGACGGGACTGTATATATCACGGGAGGCATCCGGCTCAAAGCTATAAATCCCGATACAGGAGGTATTCTCTGGAGTTATGAGCCTGGCACGGGTCTGGGTTCCGCACCTGTGATACTGCCCGACAAAAGCATATGCGTTGCAGGAGCCAACGGGACCCTTTACATAGTAAGCCCTTCCGGCTCGCATAAATATTCGAGAAGTTTCGGGGGCGGTTCCATAACATGGCAAATCGCCGTCAATAGTGACGGTACCATATTTTTCGCGTATGGAAATACCCTTTACTGCCTTTCTCCCGAACTCCAGACAATCTGGACATATGTTGCGAGCGATACCCTGAACAGCTCGCCTGTACTTGGACAGGACGGCAGTATCTATCTCTCCTGCCAGACCGCTCGCACATTTTACGGCATAAACATTGACGGTACGCTGAAATGGAGACAGACATATCCATGGGCAGCCGGGAATTCTTACGATGATTGGGCACTACTGGGTATACCGTCTGTCGGAGCTGCCGGTCAAATTTATGTGGGAGATCAGGCAGGTTATTTCCGTGAGGTCGACCCTGTTACGGGAGCACTTGTCAGAGAATGGGCAGCAGCAATAGACCGTTCCTCAATGACCTGCCAGTCTGCAATTTGCTCCAACGGATATAACATCGAAGGGTGCGCCAATGCCTATTTATGCGGTTTTAATCCGACAACAGGAAATTACCGGTTGCATGTTGGTCTGTCAGGATCAACTTACTCTACACCGGCTATTGGCTCTGATGGGACAATCTACCTCGGCGTTTCATGGCAGACAACCCATTTCACCTATTACTTTTATGCCCTCACACCTCGTTATGCAAACAATTACGATTTTGTTGTCAGGTGGTCTTATCTTGTGGGACACGAGATGTCTGCTTCGCCTGCTCTCGGGTCAGACGGTACCGCTTACATAGGAACTAAGGACGGGTATGTCTATGCAATCTATACGGAGAACACCGGTTACCAGAATAACAGCCCTTTCCCCAAGTACCGCCATGACAATTCCAATACCGGCAACAGCATACATAACTCTTTCCTTGTTTGTCAACCAAGTATCTACGATTTCGGCAATGTGAACCTGGGGACTTCTTCATCCAAACATTTTCGCTTACCAATGTTTTTACAACTTCTTACGACCTCGGGCAGATTGAGCTCTCGGAGAGCGCCCAGTCGGAAACGGAATTTCTGATTTCGGACGACTGTTCGGGACAGTCCATTGCCCCCGGGCAGACACTCTCTTTTACGGTTACCTTCCGTCCCGTCCTTAACGGCAGGAGAAGCACGTCCGTAAAGATTCCCTTTGGAGACAAGCTGTTGTATGCAGGCGTATTCGGCACCGGTGGAGGCAACGGTCAGTCATCCTTAATCCCCGTGGTTTACGACGGCTCCAACGGGCAGAAACTTGAAGGCGCGAGTGTTACCATCAACGGAGAAACCCTTACCACGGATATTGAAGGCAAGTGTATTTTTACCGCTTTGGACCCCGGGCTATATGCAGTTGAAGTTACCAAGGACGGTTTTTCTCCCAACACCAAAGAGGTGGATTTGCCTGCCTCCAGCAATACTTACAGTAATATCATTATTTATCCCTCAAACTTTGAAGAGCCGACAGTTACCGATATTTCGTCCAAGTATGAGGGCAGGGTTTTTTACATGAACGGCGTTAATTTTAATGTTAAGCATACGGTAAATATAGACTGGGCAGGACATACCCCCTCCAAGGTTAAATTTATCACTCCCAAGGGAGTTTTTGAGGAAAACACAAGCGAGAACACAATATCAAAAACGTTCAACATGGGAAGCGATTTCGGAATCGGAGGAACGTTAAAGGTGCAGGCAGTAACCGATACAGGCGCCCTGTCGGAAGAAAAAGAGGCGGATTTTGTAGTCATAAAAGGGATTCCCCTGTTTCCTCTTATGGTCCTGGACAAAGGCGGCTATTTTTCATACTCTTCCTCCCTCGGTCTGAACTGGAACCTTTTCAGCGAAGGAGTAGCCGGCAGCGCGATCCCTTCGGACATCCCCCTTTTCGGGGGCAACCCCGTACTTCTGAAACTTATCCCCACTGTATCGGCAGAAGTGACCTGCGACGGAAGTGCCTGCATAGGACTGCAGTATGAGGGACTTACGGCAGAAAAGGCAATAGATTCTGGCAAACTTGCAGGATTCTCCTTCAGTTTATATCCGTTGGTCAACATCAGCGGCCAGTATTATCCTTCCTATGACGCCTGGAACTGGGACGGTTATGCGGGCATTCACGGACAGGCTGAATTCAAGAAAAGCTGGCCTTTTATCGTAATGGTAGGCCCTGTGCCCGTGCCCATGTATGCCAAGGCAAGTTTTTCCCTGTCGGCAGACGTTATGCTGGGAATCGTGGAGCTTGACCCTCTTTCCATCAACGGGCAGCTGTCTATAGGTCCCTATGTCAG
>DAOQVZ010000189.1:0-3976 GCA_035341815.1 bacterium | reverse complement strand
CCCCGGAGCTCTCTTGCCCGCATAGAAATACTTTCCGTCGTTGCTGAAATCCTGGGAGCCTGCATAGGAAAGGTTCACTTCCCCTCCCTGGGTCATAAGCCATAGTTCCGTGCCTATAAACCCGTCGCTGAAAATAACCTTCCCGGGACGGTCTGGCCGGGATATCTTCTTCATGGTATCCAGTCCATGCACCAGGCTGGTTGTTGTTTTAGCCGCCCAGTTTTCAGGCAGGGCCGTATCCCCCAGACGGATTATCTCCATCTCTTTTACCTGTACAACTCCCTCGTGCTTTGCAGGGTCCTGGTAGACCCTCGCTATACCCGCGTAATACTTCTTTTTCTCCCTGCCTTCCACGTAGAAAGGAAGTACTACTTCTCTGAAATCATCAGAAACGCCTATGGGCATTACAAATATATCTCCCGTGGAAACCGGCTGTTTGTCCATGAAAAGTTTTGCGGCAAAAGAATTCGTCTTTACCAAAGCACGCAGCATGTAACGTCCGGGAGGAAGTTCTACCTGCTTTGTAATCCCCTGCCAGTTCCATGACAGGACAAAAGAGGCAACCCCTGTTTTCTCATCATATGAAAAATCAGTGAAACTGCCTCCCCTTGACCCTCCCCAGCCTGCCTGAGATGTTATATCAAGCTTGATTCTCAATTCCTTTTCCTTCTCGCTGGTGACCCCGTCTGCAAAAACCCGGAATGCAAAAAATACAAAAAGAAACGTAAAAAATGCCTTCTGAAATAATCTCGCCATACCCCCTCCTATTTCTTGTCACGGCCGCTGATTATTACTCCCAGGCGCGAGTTTTTGTTAACAAGTTTGCCTGCCATTATATCTTCTTCGGTGAAGACCGAAAATGCAATATTCATCCTGTTCATTCTTCCACCTGCATCCTGTACGACATATATAAAGCCTTCATCCGATTCATCCGCATCGGGATATGAACCGCCGCCCTCGTACAGCAACAATTCATACGGCCATGTCTTACCTTCATCTTCGGAAAGATAGGCAGTCATTTTGTTTCTCTTTTTTGTAGTTGCCGTTTCAACCGGATGGTATATAAGCAACAACCGCCCTGACTTCAACCTTCTTATGTGGAACCTTGAGGAAGTTCCTTCTCTGTAAAGTTCCCCTTTTGTCCATGTCTTGCCCCTGTCATAAGAAATTGTCTCCCCTATCCCCTTATTCGTCCTGACAAGCATCCACAGACTTCCATCTTTTCTTTCTATCACCATGTGCTCATTCCATCCTGCCCCGGGGACTTCGGCCTGGGAATAATGGGAAATGGTTTTGCCTTTATCGGTTGAAATATATACATCCACCGGCGTACCTCTCGGGGAGGAGAGAAAGAGCCATTCACCGGTAGACAAAACTGCCGGTTCATTCAAAAGCGTTCCCTTGCCTATCTGCCGGGGTTTTGACCAGACAGGGTTTGCCGACTCTGGATTTTCCGCCGTCACGCCCCAGGAATCATGCTTGTCCATGGTCACATCATACTGGGTCCATATCCACCATAGCCTGCCTGCGGGGTCGCACCAGGGCAGAGAATCTATAGCGGCCACGGTCCAGACGGGATGCTGCATGGCAAAGACCGGTGGGTCCGACCATGTTTTACCGCCGTCGGTGCTGGTGGCAAAAACAGAATAGTTCCTTGGACCTTCTGTATAATCGCCGGTGTTATCCGCCACCCAGGTTGCCCACAAACGTCCCGCCGCAGTTACTTCTATACCGGGAATACCCTGGTAAGTCCTGGAACTGAAGGCGTATTCCTCTCCGGGCTGGCTATATATTTTCGCAGGAGACTTAACAAATTCTATTTCTTTCACTTCTTCTTTATCCGGCGTTTTGTAATCCTCAGGCAAACGCCCTATGGTAACTCCCCAGCCGGGTTTCCCGTACCTTATAACCTCGCCTTTCTCAGCATATTTCCTGTAAACGGCCACCGTCTCCGTAAGAGTTTTTGAAAGCTTGAATTCGGGAACATCTTCCATTCTTTCAAATCCCTGTTCCATAAGAGAGGCAAAGTAAGGAATAGGATTAAGATTGTTTGGTTTGCGTTCATCTACTATCTTTCCTGCCGCACTCTTGGAAAACCTGCCGCTCATGTTTTCTTCAACGGGCGTGGGGGTGATAACATATACGTATCCCGGTTTTTCAACCAGGGATTCGCTGTATTCCATGGGAGAAAGAATATACCCCTTCCCTTTTAGAAATTCAGGCAGGTTGGCGAAGAGATGGTCTCTATTCACGGTCCATCTGTACGCATCCGCAGAATGTTTTGTCCATATCTGCCTGCCGTTTTCAAGCTTCCTTATGAAGCCGCCATGAGGTTCCATGGGTTTCAGGAGAGCATCCTGTTTTTCCACGATATTGTCACAATGGACACAGGAACAAAACATGCAGAAGGCCCCCGCAAGACAACTCAAGATTCCCAATAATCTTTTCATGTTTTTCTCCTCTAAAAACTTCTATCTGCCTGAAACTTTCCTAATGGCCGGGTCCGCCGGGTTGATTGGCATAACCTCCACTGAAATACTTGCCCTTCTCATTTCAAGAAGGCTTGAAGGATGGGTCTGCCTGAGTATTCTGGGAGGATTTTCGCCGTCTGCCCTGGTAATTCTTATTTTAGTATAAGGCGGTTGAGGAAGTTTTGCCAGTCCGAAATCTTCCTTCTTAGCCCTTTCCAGCGCCCGTCTCGCTCCTTCTTTTATCCTTATGCGTGCTTCTTCCGGGGAAAGATGGATTGCAGATATGTTGTGTTTCCTGTAGGCGTCTTTTGACAGGTGGTTACCCGGCTCTGTCTGGGTTCCCTTTTTAACCGCAACGGTTTCAATCCCGGGCAGAAGAGCCTGCGCTTCCCGGCAAAAGGCTTCACAGCCTGTTCCGAGAATTGTGCGGATGCCCAGTTCCGTGGCAAGGAAAACCAGGTCGCCAAATTCCCCCACAGGGATGCCGTTGATAGACTGTTCCACGACCCCCATGTTTCCCGTGTGGGAAATGTGTCCCCCGATAGTACCAGCCATGGGATGCTGGCCTACCCATGCGGCAAAATCAAATTTGCCGTCGGTGAGGGAAAAAGAAGCCTCTCCTGCAGGCCAGCTGCATACATATTCTATTTTCGGATTGAGAAGCAACTGGTCAATGCCTCCGGCGCCGTCCCCATCGGCAACGAGAAATTCATCCGCCCCCGCTTCAATAAAACCTTCTATGGCGGCGTTGGTTTCCATGGTTAGAAACTCTTTCGCCTTATGGTAGTAACGCCCGTCTGTGTAGCACCAGTCTATTGATTGCTGGACTCCCGCAACCCCTTCCAGGTCTGTCATTATATAGATTCTCATTATTCATGCTCCTTTTTTCCACGAAGGACCGTCCTTCGCAGCTTGCAATATCAACGGATGGAGACCGAGAGAGCGGCAGAGCCGGTCGAACGGTTGCCCCAGTTGTCCACTGCAACTACCCTGTAGTAATATGTTTTGCCCGCCTCAAGCACGCAGTCAACGAACTCAGGTGCCGCCATACTGCCCACAAGCGTCCCGGGGCCCGTTTCAAATTTAGACGTCTGTGACCGGTACACGTTATAGTACCTTACACCCTGGGGCGCTTTCAGTTCGTTCCATGTCAGCTTGAAATATGGCGGCTTTACGCTGTAACCTCCCCTCTTAAGCTCGGCTCCCTGCACTAACATTTCCGACGACTTCAGTCCGGACGGCGTACCCGAAAGAACCGATGGCGCATTGCTTTTTCCGGCCGGCGCAAACTCCATGTCGTTGGTCACCATTATACTGTCCAACGCTATCCCCGCGTCCGAAGTCTCAAGGATTACCTCGTGACGCCCTGATGCCAGGGGCATCGTGCCTGCGTCAACTACAACCCATTTCCATCCATATCCCGATACCGGGATACTGCCAACCTGTTTGCCGTCAACCTTCACACTGAAACTTCCACTCCCGGCCTGCCCCTGCTCCGGCCAACC
>DAOQVZ010000188.1:0-3986 GCA_035341815.1 bacterium | reverse complement strand
ATTTGCCGAAGAGCCAGTTGAGGGTGTTGGTATTGCAGGCCTTCTTCTTCAATGGCCCCGGGAGAGCGTCCAGCGCGTCCTTCTCGTCTTTGTAAGTTCCCTTGTAATTAAAGTCCATGAAGGTGTTCTTTCCCTGTCTCCTCCTGCAGATGTAAGCATAGGCGGGAGAATCGCTTCCCCAGATGATTTTGTCGGGATAAAGCTCCATGAGTTTCTGCATGACCTTTTTGTGGTCGGAAAAATCTGCGTCTATGGCCTGGTAAATCTTGGAGAGCTTCCTTATATTAAACACATCTACCTGTATTTTCAAAGCTGCCGTGTCCACCCACACGTTGGGCATACCTGCCGCAATATCGAGGTATCCCTTGTGGAAAACGATGGCATGCGCAAGTCCAAACCTTATGCCGGGAGATTTTTCTATTACCTTCAAAGTATCTTTGACATGCGAATAGTAGTCCTCCGGGACAGGCGAGGTATGGAATAAAAAGGGGATATTCCTTTCTTCTGCATATTTCAAAAAGGCTTTGCCCTTGTTCAGAAGACAGGATATCCTCGACTGGGCGGCCGTAGGATTTATCTTTATCCCGTATACAGGGTATTTCTTTTCAAGGGACTCGAGGAATTTGACCTGGCCGTCAATTTTCCTTTCTGTATCTACCGATACAAAGGGAATGAAACGGTTTTTCAGTTCCGGGTTGAACTCGAATATCTCGCGCATCACCAGTGTGTTTTCGACTGCATAAGGCACTTCTGAAACAGGTTTCCTGTCGGCCACGTTCAAACCTTTAGATATGAGGGTCCTGAAGTTGAAGAACAGGTTTGAGGAAAACGGAAAGACGATGCTGACATCAACACCTGCCGACAGCTGCTTGTGGTAAATGGACTCAAGGGTTTCGGCATAAGGATATTCGAGTCTTGAATAGGATTTTATGCATACGCCAAGGTGGTTATGGCAGTCTATTACCTTATTTTCCAAAACAGACCTGTTAATCTGCATGGTTAGTATCCTCCCGCACGCTGTTATTCCATCTTTTCAAAAGACAAAATTGAAATCGTCTTCGTAACAGTTTTCCGCCACCTGGTCCGATACCACCAGTTCGCTGTTTGTTACCTGCAGGATGCTTGCGGGAACGTATGGCGTTACAGGCCCGTGTGCGGAAAGCCTTGTGATGAAACGCTGGAATTTTGCCGCTCCGTCTGAAAATCCGCACCAGAAACTGACGAGCTTCGAGCCTGCGAGCTCCCTGGGCCCTATCGTGTAGGCCTTGGGAGGATGGGCCGACCAGTCGCCGCTTTCCCTCGAGAGGAAGAGAGAGTTCTGCATGATGGTCATGGGATGGAGTTCAACCAGCCTCGTGCCGGCTTTCAGGTATGCCTGTATGTCGTCCTTGAACTCGTCTCCCAGGTGGGGTTCGAAAAAGGCTATGTGGCCCGACCATCCTATGCCTCCGTAACATACGTCAGCCCCTCCCAGGTCCTCTATCATCCGGCTGTAGTCGTTGACATTTTTCTCGCTTGGGAAATGTATCTGCTTCTCGGGTATCCTGAGTTCCGGACTGATGCGGTTAAAGAGCATCTTCCACATGGAATTCTGAAAGCTGAAAGGCCATTCCCTGGGCGCTGCCTTGCCGTCCTGGTTGGCAAACTCGTCCATGTTGAACGTGTGGACATGGTGGCAGGGTATGTTAAGCTGGTTTATCAGGTCCGCCACCTCGGGGTAGAAGCACCAGGCCGGCAGTATGATAACGTGCTTTTTATTTTCTTCGAGGCTTTTCTTTATCCCTGCCACTATGTGAAGTACAAACTGGAGCTTCATGGTTTCCTTGTTTGGATAGCTCCTTATTTTGAAGTTCTTGTTGGGATGCTTGAAGAAATCTTCCTTGCTTATCCTTCTTACCCTGTCGCATTCCGCCTGGTTCCTGAAGGATATGAAACTGGCCATCTCGAACTTGAAATTCCCGTTCATATCTTCCTCCTTGTTGTACTCTTTAGAACTTTGTGTCCCATTACTGCTTTTCAGGTTCTTTGGTTGATTTGATTAATGGCTGCCCGGCTTCCCACGGGTAGGTTATCTTGAGCAATTCCCCACCTCTCTGGGAAGAGAGGTACGCGTATATACCCGGAAGGGTCATGCGCAGTCCTTCCTTGAGGCTTATGGGTGACGGGCCTCCTTTTCTGACTGCGTTAAAAAACTTTTCCATCATCACGTAATCTATGCCGCCGTGTCCTAAATCCTTTTTCGAGGCGTACTCGGGCCTGGTATGACCGTCTATGGGGAGCTCTATCCAATTTTTGTACCCGTAGAGCTCCTTCGAATAAAAAAGAGTCCTCTGCTGGGCGGCATGCTCGGTACTCTGAAATGTCGGGTAAGCCAGGGTTCTTTCAAAGGCTCCCTTCGTGGTGAAAAACCTGTAGTTGTGCTGGGCGCCCATGGGGGAGTTGTTGATAAAGCTTGTGAGAAGATGGACTACCACGTTTGAAGGCGTCCGGAATATGGCAGTCATGGCATCGTGCTGGCCTTCTTCCTTGTTTATGTGGCTTCCCGTATCGAAGCAGGAGACCCAAGCGAGGTCTTCGTCTATAAGCTTTAGCACCGGGCCCAGGGAATGGGTGCAGTACATTATCGGTATGCCTGTTTTTCTCCAGGGCGTTGCTTCCCACAGGTCACGGCAGTCGTGTATATATGCAGTCTGAACGTAAAACGGGTCTCCGAAAAGCCCTTTTTTCTTGAGGTCAAGTGCCGTCTCTATCCATCCCGGCATGTTGGCGTTTGCGCCGGTCATGTAGAATGCACTGCTTTTTTTCTGTGCTTCCCACAGGCTCCATCCTTCTTCCAGTGTCCTGACGCACGGTATGTCGGAAAGAACGTGTATGTTCTTCTGCAGGGCCCTGACTGCAAATTGGGCATGGAGATGCGCAGGGGTTTCTATGAGAAGGGCGTCCATGGTACATTCCTCGAGCATCCTGTCGAAATCTCCTGTAACAGGGACACCCGGGAAATCATGCCCTGCCATCTCGCGGGCCTTCGGATTGATGTCGCATATACCTGCGGCTTTTATTCCTTCCATGTGGTTTACCGACATCTTTAGCAACGTTCTGCCCCTGCCCGCTTCCTTCGGGTCGCTTCCAAATCCTACCAATCCCAGCCTGATATCACGTGGCATATTTTTCTCCTTTTCCGGTTCAGTTATTTTTGTCCTGACAGAGTTTCTACCTTTTTCTTTGCGGCCTCGATGCGCCTGGTGCTTCCGCCCTCGAGCGAAACTACCTTCTGGTATTCTGCCAGGGCTTTTTCCTTTTTGCCCTGCAGTTCCAGTATTATCCCTGTTTCGTAGCAGGCATCTGCAATATTCCTTGGATTGGCGTTCGGAATAGAGGCAACCTTTCGGTATTCGGCAATTGCCTCGTCGTATTTTTTCATCTGGTGCAGCATGTTTCCCGCCATGTATTGAGCAGTTGACAGCTGGGCAGGGTCAGCTCCCTTGATACCGGCGGCAAAACTGTATTCTGCCAGGGCTTCTTCATATTTTTTCTGTGCGGATAATATTTTCCCTGCATAGTTTCTTGCATTGGCTAAAGTTCGCGGCAATGCACCCGGGATTTCTGCAACCTTTCGGTATTCGGCAATTGCCTCGTCGTATTTTTTAAGGGCGTCCAGGCAAGCCCCTATCTGCCATTGCGTCCAGCCGGCATTGATTCCCTTCAAACCGGGCAGCGCCTGGCGGTATTCCACGAGGGCTTCCTCGTATTTTTTCTGCCTTTCAAGGCAGCGGCCCAGCATGTAACGGGCATATGACGCCTTCTCTCCTTCAAGTTCCGGGAGCGCCTTTTGAAACGCATCCGCGGCCTCTGCGTACTTCTTCTCATTGTAAAGCTTCTGCGCCTCCCTGATGTCCGCCTGTGCCATTGCACAAAAAAGATTTGTCATTATGACTAACTCCACCGCTATCCAGAATTTTTTCATTGTTCCTCCCTTGCCCTCTGCC
>DAOQVZ010000187.1:0-4095 GCA_035341815.1 bacterium | reverse complement strand
ACGTAGTTCACTATGGTCTTACCAGAACGACTTTAATTATGCGCATATCAATAATTCTCCGGGGAAGATGCAATCCACAAGATTAAGTAAACCAGAAGACCCAATCCGCTTAAAAAAATGGATATTATGAATACCACTCTGATGAGTGTCGGGTCAATATTGAAATATTCTCCCAGCCCGCTACAAACCCCGGCGATTTTTTTGCCTTCCTTTTTCCTGTAGAATTTTCTCATTGTAACATGCTCCTTTGCATTTTTTCAGGCAATGGAAAATACCTTGACAGTCAGCCACACTTGACACTCGTCTGCATATAACCGATCAAACTCATCTCAACCATGCATGTCAGCAAACAGTTCCGGGTTCCTAAACAAGCTTTTTCAAAAGGCCTTCCATCTTTTCAGAGAACCGCAGGTATCCAAGATCTGTAAAATGAGCTCCGTCAACTGTCGCTTCGCCGTCCGTCCCTATGAGTTCTCCGTCTTTCACATGGTAGAGATTTTTCATGCCTTCACCGACAAGCTTTTCATATATTGCCTGCTGGGCCGCGTTTGATAACAGGTACCGGTTCATCCTGTCTTGCTTCAGAAATGCATCGCAGTAAAGCATGCTGTCAACCAGCACGAGAGGAGTTTCCGGATGTGCCTTTCTAAGCTTCCTTATCGCTGATTCTTCTCTTTCATTGACAGCCGATTCTTCCATGTTGGGCATATTGTCGAGAAGATAAACCGCGGGATCAAGTTCGCACAAAAGGTCTATGACTTCGGGCTCCATTATGCCGTTGCCCGAAAAACCGAGATTGATAACAGGGTTGTCCAGCCAGCGTCCGAGTATAGCGGAATAACACATACCCGGCCTTGAAGCACAGCCTCCCTGGGTTATAGAAGTACCGTAAAAGACAATGGGTTTTTTCTTCCTGGCGGGGGAGGCTTTAATCTCAAAAGCCCCGGGAATCCCCAGTTCAATTTCATGAATTGGATTGTACAAAGGCAGGTATAACATGTAATCTCTCACTTGAACCGGTATATCCGCAAATAACTCCATTTCATTGAGCTCCGAACGGGGTCTTGCAACGGCCAGCCATCTCCATTTGCCCTGATGCCTGACATACAGGTCAAGGCCGCTGACTCCGACAGCGGTCATATGTGACATGGCATTGAATCCGTCCCATCTTACCGAAAGGGAACTTGTATCTGAAGAAAAATGGATACTTATTCCTGCAGAACACTTGCCAAGCTTCCAAACAGGTTCTCTCACTATTCCCTTTACCTTTGCTGGAAGCCTTTCGTATAAAGACTCCGTTTTATCCCATCCCTTCCCCTCGATTGTAAATTTCCCTCCATCATGCCAGACAAGGTTCTTTCCGGCCATCTTCACAGCCATATTTCTGTCAAGTTTTGACACGTCCATTTTACCCTCCGCCTTTCAATAAGAAGTTGCCTTTCTTTTGAAAAACCCTTTGCAGTTTGTTCTTCAATCAATTTTTCATATTTTACCCTGAAACGGAATGCCTTCTTACCCTGAGAGAAAAAAACTATTCACCCTTCAAGGATATGGATTCAATGGAATCAAGCAGGGAACCTTCATACCCGGCAAAGTCTTCCATTGGAGTAACAAAGGAAATCTCAATAAGCTTTTTTTCTTTGTGTATATATACTTTCATGGACTTGCTGCCGATTTCGGGATATTCTATGACAACCCTTACGCCATTGAACCCGCTTACCGAAACAGGAACGCTTGAAACGACCTTCCCGTTGAAATCATTTGACAACTGTCTCACATGCTCCTCGAAATTCTTTCCTTCAAGGTCTTCACTTATAATTATTCCCGTGCTATCACCCTTGCTGCACATCAATGAAGCTTTTCTATCCACCTGCCAGCCGGCAGGGACATTCATGCGCAAACCGAGTTCATCAGAAACCATAGCGGCTCCGCCACCGGCACCTTTTCTCCCGCACCCGTTCAGAGATAAAACAACAATTACTACAATTATTTTCAACAGAATTCTCGACATTTTGCACCTCCTTCTTTATGAACAAGAATCGAACCCGTTACAGAATCATTATGAGAAGAAACGGTCACGGAACCCGCAGTATCCCTTATTGAAAAACTTTATTTCAATGAATCAAGGTTAACAGTAAAAGACTGTTCGCTATTGTTCCCGATGTGGTATTCTTTTATACCGGTATGGGTGGAATCAACGCACATCTCAGGAGAGTCTCCGCCCCAGTAGTCAAAATCATGAAGAGCAGCATCTGAAAGGAGACGGTACTCTGCCTTTATGCTGTCTTCATAACAGCTTAATACCCGGTACCCCGTGCACCCTTTCTGTATACCTCCGCTTGAAACATGATAAATCCCTCCATTCTCAATCACGGAATTGACATGGTTATGGCCGTACAGGTAGAGTAAAACCCCATTGTTTTCATTCTTCACAATTGACCGCAGGCGCTGGATTAAAGACCCGATTCTTGCGAATCCCCATTTGTTGAGAGGGCCTGAATCTCGCGCAGGATAAAGACCGTAGTGAGCGGCAAGAACAACTTTTGTCCGTCCGCATATTTCTTTTTCGAGCCAGTCAATCATTCCATCAGGGTCATGGTCCCTCAAAGAGACGCCTGCAAACAGGTAATCGGCCGCCCGGAATGAAAACCTGGTTCTTTCCATTCCGAAAATTTCCGAATAGTTGGATGTTGAAACAGGACCCTCGTGATAATCCTCCTTTCCCGGATATGCGGCGGCAATCGTGCGGTTCGGAGCCAAATCATGATTTCCCGCAATGACGTAATAGGGAACAGGAAGGGTATCAAGGATATCTTTCGCCCCAGACAATTCCTTTTTGCAGGCTGAACCCTTTTCAGTCAAATCTCCAGTGAACAGAACAAACATCAACGGCTCTTTTGCATGGATTCTTTTGATATCTTCAATAAGGCACGCAATTCTCAAGTTAGCCTTGGGAACATGACGGTTGAAACCGATTTCATAATGCAAATCAGTAGCGTGAATAAAACGGAACATGGACTTGTTCATTGTTGTCATTTATATTCCTTGCTGCAAAACCTCAATCCACCAGCCATGTAGAAACGCATTCCCCCATTTGGCATCCTGAAATACCTATATTCAGGATCTCAAAAGCGAGACCCTGAGCCCTTCCAGGATAAACAAAATATCTCAGGGTGACAGATAAGACGAATCTATGAGCTACCTCACCCCGCTTGTCATGCCGGGCTTGTTTACCATGGAAGTACCATGCAATCTCGTTTTTAGATTCTGAAAAATATTATCCCAATGCCACAAGAATAAGTCCGGCCATGATTACGCCAATTCCCGTTATCCTGGGGATGTACCGGGGTTCTTTAAGAACTGCCATACCGAGAAAAGCTCCTATCGGTATGCTCAGCTGGCGGAAGGCGGCAACGTAACTTACATTTTTTACAAAAGCCATGGATACCAATACCAGTCCGTAGGTGCCAAATATGCCGACTCCGGCAGACATTGCAATTATTATATCCCTGCGGTTGCCGCGGCACATGCCTGTCAATTTCCTCCGTTCGGCTCCAATAAGCAAGATACCAGCGCCAAGCCACAAAAAGCAGCTGGCGCCCTCCATGAACAGGTAAACGAACGCAGCCGCGAATGAATTGAAAGGCTTTCCTGGCAGGTTACGCATTAAAGAAAGCGCGCTGTCATCGATTATCGTGTACCCGGCGGTCCCCGCAGCCGCAAGAAAAGCGAGAGCGCAGCAGAGACTGAGGTAGTTTTTGAAAGAAAAATCCCTGAAATGCTTCACCGGCAGAAGAAAACATCCGGCCACAACCATTAATATGCCTGCCAGGGCCAGATGACCTATATCGCCTGCCTTGCCAAGCACAAAACTGACAAAGGTGACCACAAGGATTGGAGAAGACCTTGCAATGGGATAGGCAAGAGAAATATCGCCCTTGCGGTAAGCCGCAGCCAGGGAGAAATAATAGAGGGCCATGAAAAAGCCTGTCAATGCGACCATGGCCCAGACTTCCCGGGGTATCAGGATTAATTCTTCATGGAATGACAAAAAAACAGGAAAAAGGCAGATTGAGGCAAAACCCACGGCAAAAA
>DAOQVZ010000186.1:0-4098 GCA_035341815.1 bacterium | reverse complement strand
CTGCGGTTGGTACGCAGTCCGGCTCCGGAAGGGGAAATATCTTTTATGTACCGGAACGCCATGGTCCGTTCGTCCAGCAGTACATTCGAGTAATCGGTCGCACTGACCGCTTCGAGAGAGGAGAGTTTCCTGAAGTGGCGGCCCGTTTCATCCCAGATAGGAGGAGGTTCTCTGTCCCCTGCGCCAAAATCACCATTTACCGTGTAAACGTCAGGAACTCCTTCAAGCGGCTCTGCTTCCCCCAGGGGGACACTGCCGTCAAAAATGACAGACTCTCCGTCTGCCGCCCGGATTAACAGGCGGGACTTCTTTACCGAACGGCGGACCATAACCGTATTTTCCAAAAAATATGTTCCCCCCCGCACAACGACCGCGGCAGGTTCAGGATTTCTTTCGGCCAGCTGAATGGCCCTGGCCAGGCTGGCGACCGGAGCGTCAAGCGTACCGGGATTGCTGTCTTTGCCATCAACGGCCACGTAAAACGTACCCTGCGGCTCGGATGCAGGGGAAACCGCGAACGCGGGGAAGAAAAACAAAATTACCGAAAATAAAGTAATCAGGCATCGCATGAATACCCCCTGTTTTTTTTACCATGCTGAATTTATTTCATTCAGCAACTATGTTTTCTTGTAGCGGTGTCCCTCACGGTATAAGCCCCGGAGAAGCCCGGGAGACCGATACAGAAACATTGTCATAATGATAAGGCGCTGCGTTCAGAATCTGTGCACAATGAAATAAGTCTTTGCGCATTTAAAAAAATACTTATTTATATTCACCTGTTTGCGCGGTATTCTATCGCGGCACTGATGAAAGCCTTGAAAATTTTTTCCCTGTGTTCGGCGAACCTTATACGTTCGGGATGCCACTGAACCCCGAGCAGAAACCTGTCTTCCGCAGACTCTATCGCTTCCACCACTCCGTCATCCGCAACGGCGGCAACCACCAGCCCCCTGCCAATGAAATCAGGATGGGCTGCCTGGTGGTGGTTGCTGTTGACCATTATCCTGCCTTTACCGAAAAGGCCGGAAAGAATTTTGCCGCCGACTATCTTGACCTCGTGTTCCATGTCCCTGGTTACGGCAAAAGCTATATGTTCTTTTGCCGTTGCCAGGTGCTGTACCAGTTTGCCGCCAAGCGCAATGTTGAAAAGTTCAGGGCCGGCACATATTCCCAGAGCCGGCATGCTTTTGTTCTCTTCAAGAACGAGCCTTGCAAGTATCATGTTGGAAGCGGCATGTCTTTTGTATGCTTTCGTAGGCTGGACTCCCGTTTCTATCTGCCTGGGTTCCCTGTACAATGAAGGGGGATAATCATTGAGCCCCACGAATAAAACGGCATCCGACATTGCAACGTATTCCTTCAGAAATTCCTCGTCTTCAAAATCGGGTATGAGCAGGGGCAGCCCTCCGAATTCATACACACTGTCGACATACCGGTTGAAAACCTCGTACCTGTCCCTGAAGGCAAATCCCGCCTGGTAATCACTGTCATTGACTATCTTTCCGGTTGCAGGGTCCTGGTAGTGCTTGAGCTTGATGTCTATTCCTATTATCGGACGTTTCCCTTCCATTGCGCCTCCTTTCAATTTTAGATTGTGGATTCAGGCAGAATCGAGAAGGTTTGGGAATAGCCTTCCGCGCATCATCCTGTAACCTGTTTCCATCAGTGTCTTGAGACTCTTTATATCGGCGGCGTTATATTCCAGAAGCAGTTTAAGGGCGTTTTCGTCTCCCCGCCTGTACCTGTTCCAGAGCATCACAGCCTCGAACCCGTCCATGTCCCTGATATTTTCATTCCTTGTTATTCCAAACTGCCGTTCAATCGATTTCAGTCCCCCTGAATACCCGAGGCTTCTGAGGAAGAATCTAAGGTCAATCTGGGCGGGAATTTCAAACATGGGAAAGCCGGCCTTTATGAAAGGCAGGTCGAAAAGCGAGCCGTTATAAGTAATTACCAGCGAGTAGTTGACGATATCTTTCATGAAATCTCGCATGTTCCTTCCTGCCACGTAGGCCCTTGATTCCCGGCCGTCAAACAGTCCAATGACCGTTATGGCGTCGTAACAGGGAGAAAGCCCGGTTGTTTCTATGTCGAGAAAAACCGCCCTGTCCCTGAATTCAGGATAGAGCCGCCAGGATTCGCTCCTCGGAAGAGACTCGTAGAAATAACCTATGTCGCCTTTCTGCAGGTGGCCGGCGGACAAATCTATACAGGCCCTCACATTATCATATTTCTGCAAGGGAAAACCCGTTTTACCAGGATTTTTCAGGAATTCTTCCCATGTCAGGATTCCTTTGCTCCAGATGCGTCTTTCGGTTAAAGCTCCTATGCCGGGTATATGTATGAAACTGTTTTTCAGCATTCACCCACTCCATGTGTCCTGCACGGATAAACCATTTAATCCCGTCCCATGTAAGTCAGTTTTACCATGTCGCCCGTGGCGTAGTTAAGTATCACAGTATCATCTCCTTTCCTTTTTGCCTCTTCAAGGTGTCTCATGGAAAGTTCAGGATAAGCCCTGAGCAGTTCTTCAACGTTCATATCTCCCAGGTAATCACCCTCTATATGCCCGTCCATGGGGTCCAGGAACATGTACATGACTTCAAATATCTCGTCTTTTTCCATTTTTTCGTCCGTTTCCCTTTATAACAGAGAGGTTTGCTACCTTATTGTCTCCTATTGTATGTTACATTATTCATGCAAAAATTCAAGGAATTTCAGAACATTGCACAATTAAGAAGGAACTTTTTATCTTTCCCTGTGTCTTATATATAACAAAATAAGGGTCTTCATCTTCTGCTTGTAAGCAGGGCTCCCTTATGGTATAAAATAATCAATCTCAAAAGGCCTTTTGAAGTCAACTACAAGGGGTGGAAAAATGTTCAGGTCAAGAATATGGCTGGCAGCGGCAATAGTGTCCGCGGCAGTTGCTGGAACCCTCTTTTTCACGGCAATCGCTTTCGGTCAGAAAACGCTTCTGCCTGACAGGCAACGGGCTGAAAAATTTATGAAGGAAGGCAATTTCAAGGAAGCGCTGGATATTTACACCACCCTTGCGCTGAACCCCAAAAACGACCCGTTGAAGACAGGAGAAGACATGTCAGGGGCGATACTATGTCTTCAGCGCCTCGGGAGAGTCGGCGAGTTCGATGAATTCGTCGAGAAGACGATAAAAAACCACACCGGCAACTGGCGGGTACTTGCGCGCGCCGCCCGGTACTACATGGATATCGAACACTACGGCTCAATGATCGCAGGGCAGTTTGTGCGGGGAGCTCACCGCGGCGCTTCGGCTGTAGTAAATTCCTTTGAGCGCGACAGGGTGAGGGCCATGCAATTGTATCTCGCCGCCCTCGAGAAGAACACTAAAGACAAGGAATCTGGAAATGACAGCAATCAGCCAGGCTACCTTTATCTCGAATACTCAAGGGCACTGATGGGCAACCGCGGCTGGAGCGAAGCATGGCGATTGCAGTATCTGACAGACCTGAGCGTTCTGCCTGACTATGAAGAGGGATATTATTACTGGGACTACCATTCGGGAACGAGGGGAGCCCCGGTAAATCCCGACGGCACGCCGGTTTTCCACAGGATGCCAAAAAACTGGGAATCCGCAACGACGGACGGTGAAAGGTTCAGGTGGTGCATGAGCCAGGCAATTGAGTATTCCCCTTCCCTGAAGATAAGCGTACTCTCCGAATGGGCGGATTTTCTCTGCAATCAGTTTGGCGTCGCCACCATGAGCCAATACCGCGGCTACTTCAACAGGACGGCGGAAGACGACACAAAGAAGAACGAGAGCGGGCCTTACGCGGTGCACACGCTGGAGGAAAACGAGACAATTGCCAGGCTGGCGACCGGCATAAAACGGTTTAAGCTGCCGGACGAGTTCAATTACATAAAGATTTACAGGCAGATAGCCGACCAGGACAAAAACACCGGGCACGGGCAGCAGTCGCTATACAGGCTGGCAGATATCTTTGAGAACAGGATGCAGTATGTAAAGGCCGCCGAATGCTGGCGCCGCAGCATCCGGGAATACGGAGACGCAGGGAAGGATAAACAGGAAAGGCTCGACCGGATTGTGAAAAACTGGGG
>DAOQVZ010000185.1:0-4120 GCA_035341815.1 bacterium | reverse complement strand
TTACTTGCTGCATCCTTTTGTTATTTACAAAATAAAACCCTTGTACCCGTATTTATCCAGGACTTTGAGGTATTCCCTGTGGTTAATTGCCCCGTCTGCCAGACCGGCAGCAGTTCTGCCCGCAGGCAGTTTGTATGAATTCTTCAGATGGACATAATATAGATTTTTACCCAGCATTGCAACGGTATCTTCTATGGTCAGGGTGTCCTGGAGATAAACGATGTTTCCAAAATCAAGGTTGGCTCCCACTGCCGGGTTATTTAGCATCTCAAGCAGTCTCATGGTGGAGGCAGGCAGGTCGTGAAGGTATCCCATGTGTATCTCAAGCGCAAATTTGAATCCTACCTCTTCGGCAATTTTTGCGAGCATTTTCAGGTCTTCTACGCCTTTTGCCCAGTCTTGTTTTGTCGCAACAGCAGAACCGCCCGGTATCATACCTACTGCCATGTTGCACACGGTGAGCTTGAAATTCTTTGCAGCAAGCTTGTAGAATTTCATACCTTCTTCCGGATCTGTTATGCGGGGTCCACCAAACACGACATTTTTAAGTCCTGAAGATTTTACTGCACGGGCAATTGCATCAATATATTCTTCTGAAGACATGGTGGAACTCTTTCCCCTGAATTCTATCCCGTCATATCCCCACTCCACAGCTTTCTGGCACATTTCAGGTATTGTCTGTCCCTGTTCGCAGAAATTGACATGCATTATAATCGGCCATTTCATTTATCTATCCTCCTGTTTTTTGTTAGTAAAACAATTTTCATAATAGGTTACACTCTGCAAAAGTATTTGTCAAACAGAAAGGCGGCCTGCCTACTGTTGCAGTTTCACAATCAGTCTTGCCATGCGGCGGCGGAAATCTTCAAGGTATGCGGCGTCCCTCGTGTGATTGGTGAAGCCTGGAACTATTTTTTCTTCAAATTCTTTCATCAATTTATTCCCCTGTTTAATCAGTTTTGTGCTCCCCTCCCCTTTTTCCAGCAATTCTCTCAGGAGATACAGGTATTCATAGTCTTCCATGGCTTTACGGATAATTTCCCATCGAATGGAATCCACGGGCTCGTGCGAATCTGCGGGCATGCGGGGCGGGTAAAGCACGTAGCTATCGCCCGCTTCAAGGCTGCCGCCCGTGGTATTGTCGTACGGATTATAGATTTCTGCCCTGTAATAAGGTGGATGCCAGGTCCAGTGGTTGAGCCCCCAGTGAAGAAAACCCTTTATTTTATATTTAAAGGCGAGCCACGTGAATATCCTGACCCTTATCAGTGTATAATCGATAAAACGGTTTGGCCATTCACCCGTAGGTTCACTACAGTAGTAGAACCACATCCTTTCCCGAGGTATCCCGCTTTCATGCAGGAGCTGTTCGTACCTGCTTTCCTGGGGAACGGGCCAATCTACAAACTGGGCGAACTTGGCAAGGTCGGCCTTGAACATGGCGTCCATGAGCTTGAATTCGGGAGCAATCTTCTTAACAAACCTTGCAAGGCTTGTATAGGATTCCAACTGTTCACCTTTCGGCTCGTCGGAAATATGGAGGCAGAACCTGTCAATCCATCCTTTCCGAATAAGATGACGCCGCAGGGATACCAGGAACTGTTCCAGGAAATTCCTATAGTCTTTATCAAGTGTTGAAGGGAAAGAATATTTTTCGGCTTTCTTTTTTCCGTATCTTTTAAGGATAATATCCGTTGGGGTTATGGAACGTCTTGCAAGGTTACCGCCTTCTATTATTTCAAACCTGTTCCTGAAAAATATCTCTGCCCACCTGTCGAAATTGCCGAAACTGAATCTATATCTGCCGGGTGCCTTTTCCTTTAAATCTATCAGCTGTGCTTCAGGTCCGTTTTCGTGTCCGGCAGACATATAGTTAATAGCAAAAAGGGGCGTTGTAATTACGTTCTGCCTGTGGGTCGATAAATTCTTTGCGTAAATCTCCACCACCTTCCAGAATTCTTCCGTAAGCGGCCTGATTTTATGGAAATGAAGAATCGCTCCCACGAAAAACCAGTTTGTCATGAGAAAATGTGAATGTTCCGGCAGGCTGAATGGCAGAACTTCTATCGTGAAATCAGCGTTTCTCTTTTCTCCCCGGGAACTGACCTGAACTTTGCCGCTGTATTTTCCGGCAGGCAGGGAGGCATCTATATGAACCCTTATCCAGGTTCCTATCGTGCGGGGAAACTTCTCCTTGTTTCCCCAGTGCCCGCGCCAGGGTGAGCGCAGCAGCGGGTCGGGAAAAAATCCTGGTGCTTTACCCTCTAAATCTTCGGGAGGACTTCCCCATGAATTCCAGTGTACGGGCACGTATTCGGCATAGAAAATATCTGTTTTTTCCTTTGGAATAATTTTTCCTTGCGCGGAAACAATATCGGTTACCACGACCTGTAAATCTTCCATCCTGTCAGATACCCCGCATATGCCGGCCTGGAAACATGCAACTTCGTTTCCCGCCGCCTGCAGGCTTATTTTCTTTCTCGGGATATCGGGTACTTTCTGATCCGGAAAAATACGGTGCATGCAATCCTGAACCCAAACATCGAATCTGCCGCTGTCCATAATTGTCGTCTCCTGTTTTCACATCCGGAAACCGTCGTCCTCTTGCTATTCAATGCCTTGCATCTCTAATGAGAAATCATTGGCGGTCTGCCTCCTGTTGCAGTTTCACAATCAGTTTTGCCATGCGGCTGCGGAAATCTTCAAGGTATGCGGCGTCCCTCGTGTGGTTCGTAAATCCTGGAACTATTTTTTCCTCAAATTCCTTCATCAATTCATTACCATGCTTAATAAGTTTTGCGGTTCCATTTCCTTTTTCCAGCAATTCTCTCAGAAGATAAAGGTATTCATAGTCTTCCATTGCCTTGCGGATAATCTCCCATCGAATGGAATCCACGGGTTCATGGGACTTGCTGGGCATGCAGGGTGGATACAGGACGTAGCTGTCTCCAGCTTGAAGCCTGCCGCCCGTGGTGTTATCATATGGATTGTACGTTTCTTCCCTGTAGTAGGGAGGGTGCCATGTCCAGTGGTTGAGCCCCCAGTGAAGAAAGCCTCTGGCGTTGTATTTAAACGCAAGCCAGGTGAATATCCTGACCCTGATGAGAAGGTAATCCATATACCGGTTAGGCCATGCTCCGACCGGTCCGTTGCAATAGTAAAACCATATTCTTTCCTTAGGTATTCCGCTTTCCTGCAGAATTTGTTCGTACCTGTTTTCCAGAGGAACCGGATAGTCCATGTATTTTACGAATTTTTTCAGGTCGGGCGTGGAGAGGGCATCTATAATTTTGAATTCAGGAGAAATGGTTTTTACAAGCCTTGCAAGGCCTGTATAAGTTTCCAACTCTTCAGCTTTGGGTTCGTCGGAAATATGGAGGCAGAATTTGTCGAGCCAGCCTTTACGAGAAAGATGGTTTCTGAGCGCCAGCAGGTATTGCTTCAGAAAATTTCTGTAATCTCTGTCGAGAGTTGAAGAGAATTTATGTTTTTCGACCTGGTTTTTCCCGTGTTTTTTTATTAATACGACTGCCGGGTTAACAGAACTGGATGCCAGGGGGATGCCTTCAATAAGTTGAAAACCGTTATTGAAAAATATATTTGTCCACCTGTCGAAGTTTTGGAATTTAAAAGAATATTTTCCTGGAGAATTTTCTGTGATATCTATCAACTGCCTGGCTGATTCGCTTTCTGCTTTTCTGTGATTTATTGCAAACAGCGGTGTCATTATTACATTCTGGCGATGAGATGATAAATTCTTTGCGTATATCTCAACAATCTTCCAGAATTCATGGGTAAAAGGTTTGATTCTATGGAATTGCAAAATGGGTTCAATAAAAAGCCAGTTTGACATGAGAAAATGAGACTCTTTTGGCAAAGAAAACGGTAAGATTTCTATCGTAAAATCCACTTGTTTTTTTTCCCCTTCGTTGATTAATGCAACCCTTCCTCTATATTTTCCGGGGGCAAATGAAGGTTCTATTTTAATGCGTACCCAGATGGAGAACAATACCTTGTTACCCCATGCTCCGCGCCAGGGAGAACGCAGCAGCGGGTCGGGGAAAAAACCGGGAGCAATTCCCTCCAGGTCTTCGGGCGGACTGCCCCATGAGTTCCAATG
>DAOQVZ010000184.1:0-4160 GCA_035341815.1 bacterium | reverse complement strand
CTTGTCTTGCATCTGTGCTTGCGCACTCGCACGTCAACTCTTTCCCTTCCTCTTCCTCAGTTATCAGGTTCTTATATGGAATTTTAGTTGTATTATACAGCAGGGCAGTATTGTTTTAGCCGAATGATGAATCCTGACAAAGAGGGTGACATAAAATATCATAACATAATTTTCAATCATCTGCTATAGAGAGTCACACGTATATCAATAAATATGTTACCAAATGAAAAAAAGGTTTTTGCAGCAATGAAAAATTCAGGAGAAAGGTATTTTTCAAAAGGAGGTTTTGTTGTGAAGCTTTACCCCCGTGACCAGGGAAATAGGAGGGGCGTCTTTAAGCGTGGGGTCGGTTGACACTGCCCAGAGGGTGATTTTGACAAAAGAGGTATCGGAATAATTTGAGGTAATCGGAGTTCCGCTTGAATCGAAATATTCAAATTTTGAAAGGGGGATTACGGGCTCTGCCGTCGCACTGCTGTTGACAGTCACTTTCTGCCCCGGGTCAAGGCTTATCTGGTCCGTGTAAAAATCTCCCCATGATATTTTAATCGTGCCCTCGGCATCATGGTCTATCCTTGCCTGCATAACATTGGTTCCACTGTTTATATTTAGAATACTGTCAGATGAAGCCGGGTTGACCTGTGTTGCGTCTATCAGCCCCCAGTATCCCTTTTCCCCGTATGTAAGGGTGTCCATCATCTGTGAAAGCACCTGCTGTATTTCGCTGGTTAGCACCACTACTTTTCTTATCTTTGCCGCGCGGGTGTAAAGGAAGGTAATAAGCCCGAAGGCTATGATAAGAATGGTCATGGCTACCATAAGCTCAACTATTGTAAAACCCTTTACACGGAATCTTTTTCCCATACGCCCGCAGTGCAGGGGGCCCGTCTCTATTGCCGGGAATTCCCTTATCTTCTTTCTCTTCATGGTTTATTTATGACCTCACTGTAATCCGTTTCTTGTGATAATGACAGAATTGCTCAGTATCAACGAACTGTCCTGTTTTTTCAATATATGCACGTCCACCCTGTGTTGCATGGCCAGGTCGGTGTCGTCAGTTGCCGCATCGCTGAGAAATGCTCCGTCGGCTCCATACCTGAAATCATACTTTCTGACTATAAAACTGTTTTCAAATCCGGCGGGAGTCCACTCATTTCCGTCGTCTGCCGGATTAACGCTGTCAAAATTCTTATATACAGTTCCGCTGACGGGCCTGTCTCCGAAACTTGACTGCCTGTCGTAATAAACGGGGGGAAATTCTATGTTTCTCACGTCTTCAACGGTGTATTGGGCCAGAGAGGTGGCTATCATCATTTCATTTGCTTTCTCAATGACATTCAGGTTGGCGGCCAGGAGAAGAAGCGCTCCACCCAGTATAATTGCTATGAGGAATATTGATACTACCATTTCGAGAACGGTAAATCCTTTCGCGCTGTATCCCTTTGCAAATTCCGGCAGTGAGCGGTTCTGGTTCATCTTTTTCAAAAAAGAAACCCTCCAGGCATTATGCCTTTTTGGTTTTTACCACGTAACTGTCCAGCTTCCTGGTGCGGGCAGGTACCTTCTCCTGCCTCCCTTGAAATTCTTGTATACTTCGGGTATGTCTTTGAAATTCTGTGCGTCGAAATTTTGAATAACCGTGCCAATGTACTGAGCGGTTCCGTCTGTCACTACCAGGCCGGTAACCGTATCGTTGTTCAGAAGAATCTTACTGCCGCCGCCCCTGGCATAAATAAGGCCCGTAATCGTATCGCTTGTATTAGCAGTGGTGATGGAACTGCTTTCCCCCACTGCAGCCCTGTCAAGAATCAACGCCACTCCGGTATCCCTGTTGGCGGCAATCGTGTTGTTCGCAGTGCCTATCCATATTGAATCCTGGGAATAAACGGTTCCGTTCAGGGTAACTCCTCTCAGGCCGACGCTTGCATTGCCAATTGTTACAATGTCGACAGGAGACCCTTCTGTTCCCAGCAAGCAGCCTCCTGTGAAGTCGGAATTTCCCCCTTCTGCAAAAAAAGTTGCTGTAAACGGAAAGGTATTGGCCGCATTTACTGTTATATTGTCCGTGGAATAAATCAGTCCCGATTCTATCTGAACGTCGTCACTGGTAATATTGATTCCCTGCCCTTTTATGCAGACTGACGAACCGGGAAGCACCCTTGCCTGTTCTGTGATTGCTACTATTCCCTCGGCCTCGACAAAACTCCTGACCATGACATTTCCCCTGATTGCAACAGCTCCGGTTGTTGACCCTTCAGCGGAAATCTTAACATAACCATTTATGGACATATTGCCCTGAAAGCGGGCATCGCCTCTTATCTCTATGGGAACTATTATCGTATCCCCGTCGGTGAATTCAAAACAGTTTGCGGCATATACCGTGACTTCCGGGGCGGGCCCGGCGGTTCCATCGGGGTCGTAGGTTGCAGGGTAGGGCGCAAGCCCGGTGTCATGGTACGTAGCCATGGGTATGGACGGGCCGGGCGGCACAGGAATATAAAGCGAGGATTCAACCCTTACGATACTGTCTTCGGTTACCGGATAGGAAACAATGCCTTTTGTCCACTGGCTGCCTGAAGCCGGGAATGTGGAACTTTCCCTGTAAGAGATATTGCCGGTTATAGAGGCGGCGGCTGAATCTGCCGCGTGGGAAAATACCGTGTGTTTATTGAAATCTTCGGGGATACCCCAGGTGGCCACACCCTTGGTCCAATTGGAAGATGTATATCCTATATCTCTCAGTACCCTCCAGCTTGTGGTATGGAATGGGTTTCCTCTTCCGTTTCGGCCCCGTATCCGCACGGACACGGTGGCTGCTCTTCCCCTGTAATATCCCGTAGAGGTAACGGTATCGAGATTTGCCGTTTCCGATTCATCTTCGTCGGAAAACTGGACAATGCATTTTGCGCCCGGTATGCCGGCTGGATTGTAACTGGAAGGTTCTGCCGCCGTCCATGTATCTGTTCCCGTGTGGTCTGAACCCTGAAAATACTTAAGTGTCTGGTCGTATGCTCCCGTGGAAGTGTTGGTGCAGGGATAGTACTGCGTATAATATCCGCTGTAGTTCATCCAGGAAAAAACGTCCTGTATGCCTGCCTCCGCCACCTGCAGGGCAAGAGTCTTGTCCTTGTAGAAGTGGGCCCTTCTTATTGCGGTGCTTGAGGATATGACGACGGCAAGTATAAGAGAGGAGAAGATGATAATCATCACAAGGACCATTATCAAAGCCATTCCTTTTTTGGACTCTAAGATAGCTTTTCTCATTTTTTCTCCAAAAACATTATACCATGCATACTTAAATATTGCAAGTGTGTTCGAAATGTTTGACATTGAAAGGGCTTTTAAGTAATGTATATTGTATGAAAGGAAAATTCAGCAAAATTAAAAACTTTACGGAAGAACATAATATATTCGAAAAAAAATGCAGTGTGCTTGCCGCAGTATCCGGAGGTCCGGATTCCGTTTTTCTTCTCCATTTTCTTTCATATCTGTCAAAGAGAAAAGAAATAACCGTCAAGGTTGCGTACATCCACCACCACATGAGGCCTGAAGCCGAAGAGGAAGCGGTTTTTGTAAATGGACTTGCGGAATCTTGCGGCTTTCCTTTCTACCGGGGAGACATCCGGATTGAGGGCAAGAGCGGCGTTGAAGAACAGGGGAGAATCCTGAGGTACAGGCAACTGTATAATATAGCAAAAACTGCAGGATGCGACAGGATAGCCACCGGCCACACTCTTGATGACCAGGCGGAAACTGTTCTGATGCACCTGGTAAAAGGTGCGGGTCTTGCGGGATTGAGGGGAATGCTTCCCGTCTCATGCGTTTTGAAAAATCGAGACATCCTTCTTGTGAGGCCACTTCTATGCATTACAAAGTCGGCCATACTGGAAGCCCTGAAAAGAGAAGGGAAGGAGTACAGGATAGATTCGTATAATCTTTCGGGGGATTTTTTCAGGAATAGGATAAGGCAGGAACTTCTTCCTTTGCTGAATACATATAATCCGGCTGTTGCAGAACAAATTGGCCGCACGGCGCTTCTTTTGCAGGATGATTTTGCCTTCCTGAAAGGCCTGGCGGAAAAAAGCATTGCACAAATGTCCGGTAAAAAAGGCATCTGCATGAAGAGATACAGAAAATTGCATGTTTCTGCAAGAAGAATG
>DAOQVZ010000183.1:0-4162 GCA_035341815.1 bacterium | reverse complement strand
ATATCTTATACCCATTGAGGGCAGGAGCAAGGTGAGGAGGGGCAGTAAAACCGTGCATCAAACCGGCTGGAATCCCCGGCAGTTTGAGTGAGCCTGTATGCCGGCGAACGTTTTGAGGAAGCTGTTTATCCCGTATAATGGGACAAGCCGCACTTGTCTCTATCATGTCATTTCGAGGAAGCGCAGTGAGCGACGTGGCAATCTCTCCCTGTTTGTCATTCCGGACTCAATCCGGAATCTCAAAACGAGATCCTGAAACCCTTCCAGGGTAAATAAATTCAGGATGACAAAATGGAGTGTTATCTCTGTAGCGGTGACCCTGACTATGTTCACTCAAGATTTTTGAGGATGGTTTTCAATTTCCCTTTCAATTGAGGTAGTTTTTCTTGCACTGTATGCCAAACAATATCCCAGTTTACTCCGAAATAAAAGTGGATTATTTTGTCTCTCATCCCCGCAATTTCCTTCCACTGCACTTCATTGTATTGTTTCTTCAAATCCGAAGAAAGATTCTTTACTGCCTCTCCGATAATTTCCAAGTTGCGTAAAACTGCGTCCTGCGTTTCTATCTTTTTCAGAAAATCGCTGTAGTTGATGCCTTTGGTGTATAAAGATATTCTCCTGATTGCTTCTTGAATATCAAGAAGAAATTCTTTATCCGGCCTTTTAAACATACGAGATGCTCCTTTTAATCTCTTCTTTTATTTGTTTGATTCTAATACTTTCAACACCGGCGGGAGTTAGAATTTCTATCCTCCTGCCAAACAGATTTTCAAGGTAATAGGAAACTCCCATGAAATTATCAAAGGATGGTTTTTCAAACTCCACAAAAAGGTCTATATCGCTTTCCGGTTTCTGTTCATTTCTAACAAAGGAACCAAAAAGTCCAATTTTTTTCACATCGTATTTTAATAGCATCTCTTTGTTCTTACCTAAAATTTCCATTATCTCCTTTTTGGATAATGTTTTTTGCTTTTTCATAATTTATTTATGCTCCCTTGAATTGTTAATTTCGAAATCAACTTTATTGCGTTAACATATTACCACATATCCTATCCCCTCTCAATTCTTTCTTCCGGCAAATAGGCCTATTGACTGTCACATAAGTAACGTCCTTTGGTTGTCTTTGCGAGGCTTGTCCGTCCGGAGCTTTAGCATAGTAGGAAGCATTGTTTGCGACGCGGCAATCTCTCTCTGTTTGTCATTCCGGACTCAATCCGGAATCTCAAAACGAGATCCTGAAACCCTTCCAGGGTAAATAAATTCAGGATGACAAAATGGAGTGTTATCTCTGTAGCGGTGACCCTGACGGGACAAGCCGCACTTCAGTAAAACCGTGGCATAAATGCTTTATCCCGGGCGTCTCCGGGAGACCGCTACAAAACACAGCGGAGGACAGTCCTCCGCAATTATCTTTTATTGTAGCTTCAGCAAGCTGCGGGGGTTAATCGTAAGAAGAATATCTCTTGACACGGAAAGACTGAAAGGGTATATTATTAACGTAGTCACGATGAAAAGTACCTTTTAAGGTTTCGTCCTTAGGAGGTGCTTTTCTTTTTATACTCCACCTTATTTCTTAAATCGCTCACAAGCGAAATCTTGTCTCCTGTTGCTCTTCTCAAAAATCCTGATTCTTCTAACAATAGCTGAGTCCCTATTAAAACTCCCTATTGTCCTATAAAAAGAACTCAGACAATCTTGACAAAAACGAGTTCCGTGATATACCATACCTGCAGGCAACACCTGATGTCACACCTTTGAATCCGCTAATCTCTGTCATGATTAAAACTGAGCTGTGCTTAAGCGGCCAGAAGTTTACAGGTCTTATTAACCGTTGAAAGGCAGATATGACTATATTGATTGACTACTGCATTCTCATACCCTTTGTCATGTCCCTGTTTTTCTGGACACGCGGTATCTGGAAAAAGAACAAAAACGACTTGTTTTTTGGAGGGGCTTTGCTAATAGTTTCAGATTTGTTTTATGCGGTCAAACCGGAGCTTTTTCCAATATCAGGCTTACCATGGATTTCCATGCTACTATTCGCAGGAGTAACTATTGCGGGTTTATTCAGCCAGAAGAAGCATAAATTAACTCGGCGGTTCATAATTATTGCCGGTGTATGCTTAATTCTCAGCCTGGTGTGCTTCTCCATCGAGAAGGAGTGGGAAGGCAATTCCAATTCCATACTTGTCCTTGCTCCCTATCGCAATGCGGGAACATGGGTTTTTGATGACCCGGCAGTCGGATTGAAAGCGGAGCCCTTTGTTTCAGGTATTCCCGAGTTAATTGATAAACTGCTTGCGGACGCAGACATACCTGACGAGGACAGGGGTTTTCGTCTCCTTTTCTCGGCGCAGCCTTTTCCCCAATATCAGGACAAGGTAACCTGGCGCAGGAGAGAGGTCGGGGGCAATTGGTACTACTCAGATAAATACGATATGGAAGGATGGCTTTGTCCGGCGCTCTTCAAGTACTTTAAAAAAGCCCCTAAAGAGATTTACGTGAAAGTGGAACCAAAGTAGCCTCAACAAAAATGAAAAAGCTCATTATTATTCTGTTGATACTCGGACTATCCGGCTGTTTCGGATCGGTCAGCCGGCATAAAGCAGAGAAAACTTACTATCTGAATGGACAATTAAAGGTGGATAATAATCCCAAAGACGGAGGATGGAGAAGAACTTATTTTGATAATGGCCAATTGGAAACTGAATATTTATATGAATCCTACAAGCCTATCCCGGAAGACCTGTTTAACTGGACAATCTATGGGGACACCGATGTTTTATATGATGGTTATTTTAAAAGCTACCATAGAAATGGAAAATTAGCCCAGGAAGGCCCAATAAAGGCCAGCCGGAGGGTTGGTCTTTGGAAACAATAATATAATAATGGTGCGATACAAGAAGAGGGTTATTATAAAGGCGGGGTTAAACATGGTGCATGGAAAGAATATTATGAAAGTGGACAATTACATCGGGAAGGCAAATATAAAAACATGTTCGAAAAAGAAGGTTTATGGAAAGAATACAATAAAACAGGGCAATTAATAAAAGAAGTGCTTTTTGATAAGACTGGAAAAATACAAAAGGAAGTGCAGCTAAATAATTAGAGATAGAGCAAAAGATTGTATGAAATTCGGTATCTTACCCGAAACTGTGGCGGGGCTGGCTGAGGTAATTCGGAGTGTTTCATGTAGAGTTTTGGGGGGATTTGTGGTAAAATAGTAGGGATGAAAGAGAAAACATTCAGTTCAATTGACAGCGCTATAAAGGATATAAGAGAAGGCCGGTTTGTCATTGTCGTAGACGACGAAGGCAGGGAGAACGAAGGCGACCTGATAATAGCAGCCGAAAAGACAACGGCAGAATCGGTTAATTTCATGGCGAAAGAAGCCCGGGGGTTGATATGCGTGGCCCTTTTGCCGGACAGGATTGAGCAGTTGAATCTGCCCCCCATGATTTCAGACAATACAGCCCTTCATAATACGGATTTCACCGTTTCCGTGGACGCCGCTTGCGGGGTAACCACCGGAATATCTTCCCACGACCGCGCCCTCACGATAAAGCTGATGATAGACGGGAAAACAAAGCCGGAAGACCTTGCAAGGCCCGGCCACATATTCCCCATCAGGGCGAAGGAAGGAGGCGTCCTTGTGAGGGCGGGACATACCGAGGCGGCAGCCGACCTGGCAAGGCTCTCGGGACTTTACCCTTCCGGCGTGATGTGCGAGATAATGAACGAAGACGGCACCATGGCGAGGGTTCCCGACCTGCTCAAATTCGCAAAAAAACACCGGCTGAAGATAATAACCATAAAGGACCTGATACAGTACAGGAGGAACAAGGAAAGGCTGGTAAAAAAAGTTCTTTCCATAAACCTTCCCACGGATTTCGGCAAATTCAGGCTCATTCTTTACAAGGATATCATAGAAGACAACAGCCACATCGCCCTTGTAAAAGGCAGCCTGAAGCTCAAAAACTCGCATGACAGCATACTGGTTAGGGTACACTCCCAGTGCCTTACGGGAGACATATTCCACTCATTGAAATGCGACTGCGGCAGGCAGCTTGAATCCGCACTCAGAATGATAGAAGCCGAGAAAAGGGGAGTGCTTATATACCTGCCCCAGGAAGGCAGGGGTATCGGTCTTATAAACAAG
>DAOQVZ010000182.1:0-4207 GCA_035341815.1 bacterium | reverse complement strand
TATAAGAAAAGAAAATTTTTCGTTTTATTTCCCCCTGGCAACATCGGTCATAATAAGCATAATATTGACCGTTGTTTTCTTTTTATTACATCGCCGGTGAAGAGGTGGATACTCATGCGTTTGGTTGCAGACGGGATGCTCGGAGGTCTGGCAAGATGGCTGAGGCTGATAGGATATGATACCCTTTATTTCAACAAAAGCGGCAAGGATGAAATAGTGCGTGTTGCATGCAGGGAAAACAGGCTCATACTTACCAGGAATTCAGGATTTGTCAATGCAAACCCCGGTATTTCTGTTCTGATTGAAAGCGAGAGCGTTGAAAAACAGCTTGCAGAGGCAAAGCGGAAACTTGCCCTTAACCTGGATACAAGAAGTTTCTTTAAAAGGTGTTCCATTTGCAACTGCCTGCTTGAAGATAAAAAAAAGGAAGAGGTTGAAAATCTCGTTCCGGAATACGTTTTTAAAAATAAAGATAAATTCCGCCGGTGTCCCGAATGCGGGAGAGTTTACTGGGATGGCGACCATTGCATGGAGATAAGAGAGGTTCTGAAAAACATTTCAAAAAAGTGATTTTTTGAAAAGGAGGTTTTCATGCCGACGATATTTTTTTACGGGCCCGAACTTGAAAGAGAGAAGAAAAAGGAACTGATAAAATCTTTTACAGAAAAAGCGAGCGAGCTTACAGGCATAGATAAATCGGCATTCGTGGTATACCTGAGAAAAAGCGATGGAGAGAACGTGGGAGTGGGAGGCATCCTCCTTGCAGACAGGCAAAAAAATGCAAGGCAGCCTGAACATCTAAAATAATAAACAAGGAGTTAAATGGGGACAATCATACAATGCAAGGTCGGAGATGAATCTATTCTGCTTGATATGGACAGCATGGAAGACCAACCGGGCAACAGGGAATTTTGGCGTGCAAAAAATTATGAAACGCTTGAGCCCGGAACCATTAAGTGGATAGATACATTTTTTAAAAAAGGTGATGTCATATACGATATCGGCGCAAACATAGGCCAGTATTCCCTCTATGCCGCAAAGAAGCTGAAAAAAAACTGCTGTGTAATCGCATTCGAGCCGGAATCCCTCAACTATGCAAAACTGAACAGGAATATTTTTGCAAACGGTTTATCTGATACCGTTACTGCTTACTGCCTGGCTTTATCCGACATAATGTATTTTGACTATTTCTACGTGCGCAGATTCGGGCCAGGTCAGGCTCTTCACAGTTTCGGAACGAAAACGGGACAGGACAGAATGGAGTTTTCTCCCGAATACCGGCAGGGCATGATGAGTGTTTCCATAGACGTTTTGACAGAAAAATTCTCATTGCCTTTTCCAAACCACATAAAAATAGATGTGGACGGCATAGAAGCTCTCATTGTAAAGGGGGCGGCCAATACCATGGCTGACCCGAGGCTCAGAAGCGTTCTTGTTGAAATATACATAATCGGGGATATAGTATCTGAAATAAGCGAAATGTTTTACAGACAGGGTTTTTCGCTCAGCAACAAGGATTGTCTCACAATAAAGGAAGGAATTACAGGGAATTTTATTTTTGCCAGAAAATGAGTGCCATTGTGGATTCTGTGTTTCCGCCGCCAACTCAGATTGGTTCTCTGCCGTTGGCAACTTGCATTTTTTCTGAAAAAATAGTAAATTAAATATTGAACGTAAAGAGATATTTATTCTGCAAGGTACAACATATTTCAGGAAATAATGATTGGGAGGATTAAATGAAGTTGAAAATCACATTTACCGTTGGCCTTCTTCTTATTGTTTTTCTTACAGGCTGCAATACCATGCGCGGAGTGGGACAGGATATAGAAAAAGCCGGAGAGGCAATACAAAAATCTACCAAATAGACAATCCGGAACAGGTTTTATTTCTTCTGCAATTTTTCCTGTTTCGCTTTTTCTGCAAGTTCCCTTAGATACTCAATATCCTTCTGCGCCTTCGCCCAGTCGTTTATCTCTTCCCAGTAATAGATCGGTATCTGCTTGGTTTTGCCCGTTGACTTGTCCGTGAAAAGCATGTAGGTATATTTCCACGTTTTTCCCGTACTTGTATCAATCTTGAACATTTTGTCTCCGGACACTACAAGCTGGTACCTGCCAGCTTCGGCAAAAAGAGAACCGCTTATCATCAGGGTAGCCGCAATCAACATTACAAATCTCTTGTTCATACATCTCCCGTAATATCCCATAAGACTTCAAATACATGAGGAATCTTCTGTTATTTTTCTTGCAGGTAAAATCGCTTCACAGATTTATTATATCACAATTATTGACCGTAAAAAACTCTCTTGTTCAATCTGCTATTGCTTACATTATGGATACGGGTAAAATATAAACATCATTATAGAATTTAATAATACCCAGATGCCTTTCTGAACATGGCAAAATCAAATTAAACAACAGGGAGATAAAATGGCTGAAGTGCAGAAGAAGAGTCTGAAAATCAATGTCAATGAGATCAGGGAATTCAACCTTCCTTACTGGGAAATTGATTCAGGAAAAGAAGGTCCGTGTTTTTTGATAACCGCCGCCCAGCATGGGAATGAGGTTATGGGATGCGAGATAATAAGAAGGTTTCGCAAAACCGCGGGAGACAATCTGGTCCGTGGAAAGCTATTGCTTCTGCCTTTCAGCAATCCTCCGGCTCTTTGGCATCGCAGAACAAATATTAATTCTCTTCCGTGCCAGCCCAAAAGAATACCTACGTGGAAATACGATAAAAGCCTCAATTCCTCATGGCCCGGCAATCCCGAAGGCCATGAAATTGAACAGCTGGCTTTTATTCTAAACGAAAATATTGTGAAGCAGGCCACCCATAATATAGACATGCACTGCTGGAGTCATTTCAGCGTAACGGCTGCGCTGGCTAACGATAACAATAAAAAGCAGATAGAGTTTGCCCGTTCGTCTGCTTTGCCTGCCATGCGTATCACAAAACCTCCACCTGCAGGGGTTCTTTCTGAACAGGAAAAAGAAGGATTTCCGCGTACCATGACAATAACCGGGCTTTTTAATTCCACGGGCAGGCTTTCTTTTTGCGTCGAATTTTCCGGACAATACCGCCTTTCAGAGAAAGAAATTGCTGTGGGAACCAGAATGTTGAACAACTGTTCAAAGTATCTCGGGCTTTTTGAAGGAGAACTTGAAGGTATGGACGAGCCCGTGATTTATAATGATGAGCATGCTGAAAAAAACGAAGTCAGGGCGCCGATAGCCGGCCTTTTTGTTGAAAGAGGTTTTCATCCTGGAGATTTTGTCAAGGAAGGAGATATCCTGGGAATTCTTTTCAGCGACGATAACCTTGAGGAAATGGAGATAAAGGCACCCAGGAGCGGAGGACTTTATACATACGGATGCCACAGAAGGCTTTCTGATGTCGACCTGGCGGCACAGCATCCCTATGCCGACAAGGATGATTTGCTGGCAACGATAATTACTGCCAAATCTCGTTAAAAATCCAGCTCTTTGAGCCCTGCGTTGCTTCATCTTCATGTCTCCTTCTCCATTCTGTTCACCTCCATTTTACTCCCTGTGAGGTGAATATATTCGTATAGATTTTTTAATGAGGCAACGATTGCATTGCAGATTAATTTTTAATGAAATAAGTCATAATTTGACAGGTCATAGTCAACAGAATAGAATAAAAAACAAGTCATTATCCGGGGTTGAAACAGTTTTTCCAAAAGGCAAAAGAAGATATCGGTTAATATGGCAGGCAAATTAAAACGAAGGTTCAAAAGATAGTATGCAAATCGATATATCAGCGATGAAAGGTTCCTTTCTTCGTTATATCAAAAAAGAAACAGGAAAAATCTTGAATTTGCAGAACCCCCGGTCTTTTACAGAAAAAATTCAATGGCTTAAGCTGAATTGGCGTCATGAAATACTTACCCGCTGCGCAGACAAATATGAAGTTCGGAAGTTCGTAAAGGAGAGAGTTGGCCCGGAATTATTTAAAAAGTTATACGGTGTCTATGACAAAGTGGAAGATGTTGACATTGACCGGCTGCCTGATGCCTTTGTTTTGAAAGTTAACTGCAGCTCAAATAGACACTTTATGGACACCTGAGGGAAAAGGTCAAAACACAGAAACACCGCAAACCCTTGATAATCTGAGAGCCCATGGTCGGACTTGAACCGACGACCCGCGCATTACGAATGCGCTGCTCTGCCGCTGAGCTACACGGGCT
>DAOQVZ010000181.1:0-4299 GCA_035341815.1 bacterium | reverse complement strand
AGACATCGATGCTGCTATTGAAATTTTAAAAGCCTTAGAAAATAAGGGTGAGACAAAAACCATTAAAACAGTTTTTCTTTCTCTGCCTCAGAAATGGCAGAATAAAGTTCTTTCTGTAGTGGAAAACCTTATTGAAAAAGAGCAAATAATAAAGATTTTGGAAAATTAATTGTACCCTTATGGACCATCGGATTTAGTAAATTTTTATTGTATGATTCAGTTTTTGAGGAGGTCGACATGGCAGGTTCTCTGTTTAGTAATGACGGAGAGATACAAACGCAGGTTATATCGCGCCGCAGTGATTTCGAATCGTTATTTGAAGGATTCAAAAAAATGCATGCGGTATCTTATGTAGTTTCGTCGGATTTGCTGAAAGAATTTTTTGAAAAGCGGGGCTATGAAGAAATAGAGATAGTCGTGGGCGATAATATGACAGAGCCGCTTTTACGCCAGGAACTCCAGAACAAATCGATGGAAACAATTGAAGCACTTGCCGACCTGGCAGCAAAGGGAGCTTTGCGTATAATGATTCCAAAGCGTACCATCCATACAAAACTCTACATCCTTGAAGGTGCCGGGAACTTCAGGATAATACAGACAAGTGCAAATCTTACAGATACCGCGCGTAAAGCAATCCAGATAAATTACACATGGTATGCAGACCTCCCTCCAAACCACACATTTATCAAACAGGTGTTTGCTGATTACAATCATCACAGGAAAAACTGCTCGTTATTCATGGAAGACCTTGCAGGCCTCATTAAAGGGAACAAACAGGACTCAAAGAAAGAAATGATAGAAGTATGGTTGAAAGGCACAGCCATGCCTGCACCGGAAACAGAAGCGGCAAAAGTATTAAATGAACTTTCAAGCCAGGCCCTGCTTTCACCGGAACCGGCCGAAACAAGTATTTTAACCGTGCACCTTCCTGAAACCCCGGATGTAAGGAAGAAGACCGAGAATTTTCTGAAACCTTTGTCGCCTTCACTATCCGGGAATACAGCCAGCCTGCCCGCATTAACCTATATCAACCGTGTACATGTTTCTTACGGCATACCCCTGATGCGCATTGATTACGGCAAAAATTGCGTCAAACTGGGATTAAAGGGCGTTATACATTCAGTTTCCGAACCTCCGGAAAATAAATCCGCCGTGAACGAGGCGCTTGAACATATTGAGAATTACATAGAAACCGTTGACCTGGCAAAGAGTCCCGACCCTGAATTTGCAAAAGCAAGCATGTTTGAAGCGCTGCTCTATGTTTTCTTTGCACCTTTTGCGGGCGAATATATGCGGGTAAAGCGCCGAACGTACGGACAGGCCGACCCTAAGGGGCCCCGTTTTCTTTATATTTACGGGCCTTCTCAGAACGGCAAGACGACATTTTTCCGCTTTGCCCTGAAATTGATAACTGGCCAGGACATGGAAGCTCTGAGGAGGGAAGAATTTACAAGAGGACGAATAAAGGGAGCGTCTGTTATCGGCACGGTTTTCCCGCTTCCATTTGATGATGTTGAATTTTCAGGTAAACCATGGGTTCCGGATATAATGAAATCATACTGGGAAACATGGTGGACGGGGAAAACTGAACAGCCGCAGCTAATGTTTTCATCAAATGAACCAAGGATGAAAGATTGGGCAAGGTCGCGTGTTAAGAGAATAGATTTTGACGTTCATTTTACATCAAGCGGAACTGAGAAGAGAAGACTGAAAGAGATTCTCGAATATGACAACAGGCTATTCAGATGGTTTTCCTACATCTATCTTGAAAGAATTTCCGGGGAGAACCACTTCTCAGACGATGAGCTTTATATATCCCGCTCCGTGATGCTTAAACTTTATGAATACGCAGGCCGCAAGAAACCCAGGTTTTTCCTTGAACAGCCTATCGAAAAGTGTTACGACCTCGGTAAAAAGAGGTGGGCAGACCTTGTTTACAGAAGACACGAAGCAAAACTCGTCAAAGAACAGGAAAGGATCCTTGTGCGGTTCCCTGACAATATGCAATTCTGGGAAATACGCCGATTCGAAGGATACCTGCCGCCTACGGTAAAAGCCAGACAGGAAGGGCATACAATAATAATCGAAACACCCGCTGAATTCAATATCTGGTGTCCACCAACAAGGAAAAAATTACGTCTGTGGCGTTAGCCCCTTATATTTCATTTGACTAATGTTTTACTTTATGATATTCTTTTACCGAAGAGTAAAAATAGGTGTAATAGTAAAAATCAACATGAAAAAAATATCCAAGAAAAACATTGAGGATTCTCTGCCAGAAAAGATAAAAGAGCTCTTGCCCGATATAAAAATCGAGGCAATAGACAGTGGCTCAGAGGATAACTCTTGCGACCTTATTTTGACGGTCCGCATAGGCAATCTTTCCAAACGACTGTGCTGCGAGATTAAATCCAGGGGGGAACCGCTTTATCTCTATCAGGCAATCGGGCGTCTCAGGCAAACGGGAGAAATAAAGAAAGGCGGCTACCCCGTAATCATTGCTCCCTTTATTTCCGAACAGGGGCGCAAGGTTTGCAAAATTGAAGGCATTGGATATATAGACCTTGCCGGCAATGTTTTTCTGAAATTTAATTCCGTTTATGTAGAGAAAACTTCCGTTAAGCCTTCTCCGGTAAAACAAGAAGCCTCCGCCGATATTTTTGCCAAAAAGTCTTCCCGGGTGCTCAGGGCGATGCTGGAAAATCCCGAAACCGTATGGAATTTTACCACGCTTTCGCAAGAAGCGGACGTAAACATAAGGCGCACTTTTGAGATAATAAAGGTTCTTAACGAGAAAGGCTTTGTGGAAAAAAAACGGGGTTCCATAAAACTCTTGAAACCAGGAGAACTGCTTGACTACTGGTCTGAGAATTATGATTTCCGGGATAATGCGGCCAAGACTTTTTTTTCCTTTGCACGGACATTTGAAGAATTCAAAGGAATCCTTGTCAATGCGTCAAAGAAAACAAGTTCCCAATATGCCCTCACTCTCCACAGCGGCGCAGGGCTTGTCGCTCCCTTTGTCAGATTCAGCGACATCCATATCTATATTGAACAAGATATTGAAAAATGGGTAGACGCGTTGGGACTGAAACCGGTGGAATCAGGAGGGACCGTAAAATTGATAACCCCTTATGACGCCGGCGTATTCTACAAGAAACAGAAGGCTGGAAATATCTTTGCGGTCTGCAATGTGCAGCTTTATCTGGACCTGATTAAATACCCGGCAAGAGGAAAAGAGCAGGCGGATTTTTTAAGACAGAAGAAGATGAAGTTTTAGGAGGTTGCCATGCCTGAAAGAGCAAGTTTTGATTATCATGAAACGATAACAAGCGCTTCCAAGTCCGTTCTGCTGGAAATAATGACAGTCTTGAAAACCTACAGGGATTCCCTTGTGTTGATAGGCGGATGGGTGCCGTACTTCCTTTTGCGGGACAATCAGCCGGCCGGCAGTAAATTTAACCACATCGGTTCCATAGATATAGATTTCGTAATTAATCCTGAAACAATTGACGAGGCGGTTTATGCGACAATGGCTCAAATGCTGTTGGAAAGAGGATACAGCCCCTCAAAAGATATTATTTACCAATTCGAAAGAACGGTAAAATCCGAGATTGACGGGAAACAACACACGATAAAAATTGATTTCCTCTGCCCTGCCCAGCCGCAAAGGCAAAAACACCGCCATAGCACCATACAACCGGATATGAAGGCGCGGAACCTGAACGGTGCGGAAATTGCCTTTATTTCAAATCAAAAAATAAGACTTTCCGGTATCCTGCCTGACAACGGAAGGACTGCGGTTGATTTTAACATGGTCTCTCTGCCAGGATTTATGGCGCTTAAAGGAATTGCTTTTGGAGACAGATATAAAGAAAAGGATGCCTACGATATCTACGTGCTTTGCGATTATTACAAAAAAGGGCCTGCTTCGGTAGCACAGGAGATAAAAGAATTGAAAGATAATCCTATCGTAAGGAAAGGATTGGCGGCTGTCAAAGAAAGATTTCGCGCGATTGATTCCGAAGGCCCTTACTGGGTGGCCAATTTTATGGCTTCAACGGATGAAGAAAAAACAAGAATAAAGCAGCGCTCCTTTCAGGTCATCAATGAAACCATCCGGAAAATCGGCATATAACAACGATAGGCAATATTACAAAAACAAGATTATTTTGGCCGATGAATCACAAGGTTTTGAAAATCCTGGTACACTTTTGAAGGTACTGATTTTGGTTTGGATGCGAAAAGATAAAGTTAAATACTTGCAGAATAAGAATTTCAGCGGGTTTCTAACAAATG
>DAOQVZ010000180.1:0-4313 GCA_035341815.1 bacterium | reverse complement strand
AGGGACCATACCGAGCGCATGCTGCGTTATTTTGGCGGGAATATTGAAAGAAAAGGCTCTGTTATTACCATTCCCGGAAACCAGGAATTTACAGGCAAGGAGGTTTATGTGCCGGGAGATTTTTCATCCGCGGCATATTTCATGGCGGCGGCTTTTATGGCGGAAGATTCCCGTTTGAAAATACGCGATACGGGAATAAATCCGACAAGAACAGGATTTACAGACGTGTTAAGCCGGATGGGAGCCGACGTTAAGATATACGGACAGAAGGAAATTTCGGGTGAACCCGTGGGAAACATAGAAATAAATGGAGGCAGGCGGCTCAGGGGGACGGATATTGTGCCAGGGGAGATTCCGGGAATCATAGACGAAATCCCTCTTATAGCTGTCGTAGCCAGTACGGCCGAAGGCCGTACATCCATATCGGGAGCCGGAGAGCTTAGAGTCAAGGAATCAGACAGGCTGGAAGCAATATCCTCGGAGCTGAACAAGATGGGCGCCAGGGTGAACGCTTCGCAGGACGGGTTAACCATTGATGGAGTTAAAAGGTTAAAAGGATGCGTCGTGGATTCACGGGGAGACCACAGGATAGCCATGTCTCTTGCTATAGCTGCATTATGGGCAGAAGGAACCACGGTAATCAGGAACTTCGAGTGCGTTAAAATTTCTTTTCCCTCTTTTCCCGAACTCCTTGCTGAAACTGGATGCGCCATTAGTGTTAAATAAGACTGAAACAGACAACAAATCTTCAAAGGAGTTTTAATGTTCAAAGAAATCAAACCTCGGCAGATAGAGGAAAATTTATTCAAACTGATAGGGGAAGACTGGATGCTTATTACAGCCGGGAACCTTGAATCGTTCAATACAATGACGGCGTCGTGGGGAGGATTTGGAGTCTTATGGAGTATGAACGTATCGTTCATTTTTGTCAGGCCTGTAAGGTATACCTGGCAATTTATTGAAAAAAACAGTTTTTATACCCTTTCGTATTTTGAAGAATCTTACAGGAAGAGCCTTCAGATATGCGGTGAAAAATCGGGGCGGGATACGGACAAGGTAAAAGAAGCCGGACTTACTCCTTTCGAAACCGCCAATGGCAATGTATGCTTCAGGGAGGCAAAACTTGTTATTGAATGCAAAAAGCTTTATTTCCATGATATAAATCCTTCAATGTTCATGAATCCTTCAATAGAATCAAACTACCCCGGGAAGGATTATCACAGGATGTATACAGGGGAGATTGTGAATGTTATGAAAAAGTCTGTATAAAATTCAAGAGATTGCAGAAGGACATTTACAGGGAGACGGGATGTATTCAAAAAACTGCCAGGAAAAACTTTCCCCTTCAAACTTTCACTTGGCTCTCATGAAACAAGCTCCAAAAACGCTTGCTTTTTCCAAAGATGAGAATTTCACCTCCTGGCGCAAAAAATTGAAAAAGAAATTGGAATTTCTTATAGGGCCTATGTACAGGGATAAGGGAAAAGTCGAGATAAAAATCCTGAAGAAGGATGAAACGGACAGATATTCGATAAGCAAAATCCTGTTTCCCACTAACAGCCAATCGGTAAACGTTGCATACCTGCTGGTTCCTAAGACGGGAAAATCAATTTATCCGGCCATGGTATGCCTGCAGGGGCACAGCGAGGGTGCTTTCATTTCCACGGGAAACCACTTCGGAGAAGGTGGAAAGAATTTCAGGATTGAAGGAGACAGGGATTTTGCCGTACAGGCGGCGGAAAACGGTTTTGTGGCTCTTGCGATTGAGCAGAGATGTTTTGGAGAAAGAGAAGAGAAGCTTCTCAAGCAGAAAATCAACAACAGGTGCTGGGATGCTTCCATGCATGCACTCATGCTCGGACATACTCTTCTGGCTGAAAGAATTTCCGATGTCAGCAGGGGCATAGATATGCTTGAACAACTTCCTTATGTGGATACAAGCAGGATTGGCTGCATGGGAAATTCCGGCGGAGGCACGACAACTTACTATGCCTCATGCCTTGATGACAGGATTAAAATTGCAATCCCTTCCTGTTCATTCTGCACATACGAAGACTCATTAATGCGAATAGGCCACTGCATGGATAATTACATACCAGGCTCGTTGAAATACTTCGGTATGGAAGACCTTGCAGGCCTCATAGCTCCCAGGAAACTCATTGTCGTGGCGGGAAGAAAGGATGATATCTTTCCCATCAAAGGTGTAAGAAAGGCGTACAGAAAGGCATTGGATATATACAGGCATGCTGGCTCTCCTTCAAACATAAAGCTTGTGGAAGGGCCGGAAGGCCACAGGTTTTACGCAGGCCTATCCTGGCCGGTTATTAATCAAGCTGCCGCAAAACCCGGCTTAAGAACGGGAAATGAAAAATGAAATTTTCTTTTTTTAACATTAAAAAGAATGGTGTTTACACGATGATTGAAAAGTATCTTTCCCAGATGGAAGAAAGCATACATCTTTTCGACAATGCAGTGGATTTTTATTTCAAGAACGGAATTGTTGAAAAATTTCAGGAGCAGATTGCAGAGACACATCTTTCAGAGTCAAAAGCCGATGATATACGCAGGGAAATAGAGCTGTCGTTCTACGAGAAATCCCTGATTCCGGAATCGAGAGCAGATATTCTCGGCTTAATCGAATCAACCGACAGGGTTTTCAATAAAGCCCAGTCGGTGCTTTACCAGATTGAAACCCAGAAATTGAACATTCCGCATGAGCTTCAGAATGATTTTGCCGAACTGATAAAAATCAATATTTCTGCTTACAGGTCTTCTATAGAAGGATTTAAGACTCTCTTTGTAAACATAAAAAAGGTCAGGGAATTTGTAAAAGAGGTCGATATGCAGGAAAGCTCTTCGGACAGAAAAGAAAGAGACCTTATAAGAAAGATTTTTGCATCCGGATATGAAACAGGACAAAAGATTCTGCTCAAAGAACTTATTATTGAAATAGGACAGATATCAGACCTTTCCGAGGAAGTGACAGATTCTCTTAACATTATTGCCGTCAAGAGAATGATATGAAAATATTTGCTGAACGAGGAGGATATCAATATGAATAAGATGAAATATGCTTTCATTGTGCTGGGATTACTGGCATGTAACCTGAGAGGCGAAAGCGAATTGGAAAAGAAGTGGAAGGAAAGAAAGGAAGCCCTTATGAAAGACCCTTTTGTATCAGCGTATTATACCTTTGAGGGGATAACCGACAGCAAGAGTCCCGTTAAGGATTTGACAGGAAAAGGCAATGACCTTGTCTTTGTTCCTCTTGAAGTGCAAAAAAAGCAGATTGACGACCTCAAGATAGTTGAAGGGCGTTTTCCCTGTAAAACAGCGGTAAGACTGGATAGGGGATGGTACCAGGGCCCTGCCGTTGAGATTGAAAACAGGTTGTTTACCGCCGAATGCTGGTTCCGGAGAAGCGGTCCTGCAACCCGGTATGACGAAATAAAATCATCGGCCGGCACTCTTCTTCTGTCAGGGGCAGGGGCTAAGGGCTGGATACTGAGCTACGGCAGCGCCAGGGTGAGTTCCTTGCCCGGAACGCCATCTGACGGCAAAAAGAATGTTTATTATACAGCGTTGGCAAGAGGCAGAAAAATTCCGGAAGGTAAATGGCAGCATGCCGCGTTGACCTGGGACGGTAAAGAGATTGTTTTTTATCTCAACGGAACCATAGCCGGCCGCATAAAGCATGACGGAGATTACAATCCTGCAAATTATCCTTTCAGGGTGGGATTTCATAATACCGAAGTAATAGATATAGACGAGGTAGTGATTCATAACAGGGTTTTGAGTTCTGAAGAACTTGAGAAAGCAGGAGGAGGAACAGAAGGACTGGCGGCCGACAGTATAAGAACAATTTTCGCAGAGGCAGACAGGTTGATTGAAAAGAAGGATTTCAGCGCGGCAAGAAAAGAATATGCAAAAATCAGGAATATAACGGGCATAGATTATGCTGAAGTCCTTATTCTTTCCAACGAGGCTGAAAGCTACAGGCTTGAGGGAAAGTATAAAGAAGCCCATTCGGCATACGATAAAATCCTAAAACTGACCGGGATGAACGCCAACGGCAGGGCATATACCCTTTTTTGCAAAGCCCGGTTATACAGGGAAGAAGGAAAATACACGGAGGAAAGGCAGGCTTACAGTGAAATATCTGGTATTGCGGGCATTTCGGAAAACGACAGGATGCAGTCTGAAAGGGGTATCGGAGATACTTTCAGAAGCCAGAAGCAGTACGTTAAAGCCAGGGGGGTATACGAAAAGCTTCTTAAAGAGGTTTCCTCAAAATATAATCCCAACGAGATACA
>DAOQVZ010000179.1:0-4336 GCA_035341815.1 bacterium | reverse complement strand
TTTTCTCCCGCCTTAACCCCCGTGAGTATCTCTATCCCTTCATCGATACTCTTTACAGCCCACACGTGGAATTGACCCTGTTTTACGGCTTCTATGAGTTCGTCCTTAAGCATGAGGTGCCTGAGATTCTGGCGTGGTATAATAACTCCCTGTTCCCCCGTCAGTTTTTTAGACTTGCACGTGTAGTAAAAACCTTCTATTTTCTCGTTTATTCCTCCGACCGGCTGGATTTCTCCTTTCTGGTTGACAGAGCCTGTGACGGCTATGCCCTGCTTTATCGGGAGGCCGGAAAGGGCAGAAAGCAGGACGTAGAGTTCTGTTGAAGAAGCGCTGTCTCCTTCAATCTCTTCATAGAGCTGTTCAAACCCGATACTTGCCGAGAATACAAGGGGTTTATTGCTTCCGTATTTTTCTCCGAGGTAACCTGTAAGTATGAGAAAACCCTTGTTATGTATCGTTTTGGCAAGTTTCACTTCCCTGTCAATGTTCATCATGCCGTTTCTTCCCGTGAAGACTCTTGCAGTAATTCTGGATGGCTTCCCGAAAGAATAATCTCCCATGGTCATCACGGAAAGACCGTTTATTTGTCCTTTTACTTCTCCTTCAGTATCTACCATTATCGTTCCTTCGGCTATGAGTTCCTCTATTCTTTTTTCAACAAGGTTTGACCTGAATATTTTTTCTTCGAGGGCAGCATCGATATGTTTCTTGTGGATGAACTCGGAATTGCCGTTTTCTGCCCAGAAATTGGATTCCCTGACAATGTCAGCTATTTCAACGAACCTTGTTGTAAGCTTGTTCTTATTATCGGCAATCCTTGCTCCGTATTCTACTATCCTGGCAACGGCTTCAGCATCAAAATGCTTTAAATTTTCCTCTTTGCATATCTTGCTTATCAGTGCGGCGTAATTTGATACTCCCTGTTTGTTTCTTTCCATGACAAGACTGTATTCCGCCTTGACCTTGAACAGCTTCTGGAAATCTTCGTCATAATTGAACAAAAGGTAGTAAATCATGGGTGTTCCTATAAGCAGGATTTTAACATTGAGAGGAATAGGTTCAGGCCTTAACGTTGGAGTATTTACAAGCCTGAACTGCTCATTAAGGTCTTCGATTATTATTTCATTGTTTTTTATTGCTCTTTTCAATGTTTCCCATGAAAAATAGTTTTTCAGTATGTCTATTGCCTGTATTATGAGGTATCCTCCGTTTGCCTTGTGCAATGCACCGGGTTTTATCATTGTGAAATCGGTCACCATTGCTCCGTACTGAGGCTTGTATTCAACTTTTCCGCTGAGGTTGTAAGAGGTTGGATTGGGTTCCTTTATAACGGGGGCGCCTTTTAACCTTGAATTATCTATGAAGACATTTACCTGGTACCTGTATAACGGGGATTGTTTTTCAGGCATTTTTATGCCGGGAAGTATCTCCACTTCTTTTTTATCTTTGAATTCATCGATGTTTTCAAGCATGTCATTCTCTACATCTTCAAGATATTTGAAGACAGAAGGAATATTTCTGTATTTTTCCTTTAATTCCTCTATCTTCGGCTGGATGGTAAACTTTGCGGTATTCTTTTCTATGTCATTAAGGCTTTTTTGTGCTTCTTTCTCGAGAGTTCTTATCATTCTTGATATCTTTGTAAGCTCTTCATAAAGTATTTCCTGTTTCTTGCTTATGGTTTCCCTGGCCTGGTCTGTCATATTTTCGATATCTTTATCTTCAAGAGGTTTGCCTTCTATCATGGGAATAAAAGCTATTCCCGAAGAAGTCTTTTTTATCTTGAATCCCGAAGTATCGGCTGTTTTTTCGAGCTGCTCAAAAAGTTCGTTTTTCTTACCCTGAAGGTCTCTGATTATCTGGTTTTTGTGTTCTTCGTAAAGCTGGCTTTCAAATGCTTTGGGAAGGTCAACAAGGAGTTCGCCTACCAATTCATCCATCTCCTTTTTGAAAACGAGAGCCCTTCCAGGAGGAAACTTCAATGCCGTCGGCTTATCGGTATCCGTGAAATTGAAGACATAACACCAGTCATCAGGCACATGCCTTGTTTCAGCTATTTTACGAACTGCCTGTTCGACTGAAGTCGTTCTCCCTGTGCCGGATATCCCCGTAACGAATATGTTATATCCTGAACTGTTTATGTTAAGCCCGAATTCAAGGGCCTTTTTCGCCCTTTCCTGGCCTATCAGTCCGGTGAGCGGTTTTATCTCGGCTGTAGTCTTGAAATTAAGTTCCTTAATATTGCAATCCAGCTTGAGTTCTTCAGGTTTCAATTCGAAATTTTTCATGATTTTACTCCGCTTTCAGTTTTTTTGGACAGCAAATTGCAAATTGTTTTATAATATGATTATACTTTATAAGGAGAAAAGGGTCAAAGCAAAAGGGTGAATCGTATTATGGGCAAAGAAAAGAATATCTCGACAGAAACAATAAAGAGGTTGATAATTTACCTCAGATATCTCGATACATTGAATAAAAATGGCATCAAAATCATATCCTCTGAAAATATTACGTCTTTACTGAACGTTCAGCCGAGCCAGTTTAGAAAAGACCTTTCTTTTTTTGGGGAATTCGGCAAGAGAGGGGTTGGATACAACGTTGATTCTCTGGCAAATTCCATAAGGAAGATATTGGGAGTGAACAGGGAAATTGACGTTGTTCTGATTGGTGTCGGAAAACTTGGGTCTGCACTGATTCAATATACGGGATTCAAAAAAATTAATGTAAATATTGTTTCATGTTTCGATAAAAATCCTGATAAAATCGGGACAATGGTGGAAAATATAAGAGTTGAGGATATAAAAAATATCGGTAAAACTTTGAAAAGAACCGGCATCAGGATAGCCATCCTTTGTGTTCCCGTGGAGGAAGCCCAGTCTGTCGCAAAATACATCGTGGGCTTCGGAATAAAGGGAATACTTAATTTTGCGCCTGCAACCCTTGTACTGCCGGCAGAAGTTAACGTGAGCAACGTTGATATGGCTTCGGAACTCGGCAATATAATATATTACCTTAAATAAATTAAAGTATCCTTTGGCTCATTTAACAGGAATCCACGTTCTGCTCCTGTCTGATTGGATAGCCGCTTCAACTACCTTCATGTTGTAATGTCCGTCGTAAAAAGATGGCGATGCACATGTGTTGCTGTCCACTGAACAGAGAAACTTGTATATTGAATGCACGTGGCCTCTTATCCATCCAACCGAAAATTTCGGCCCAGGAAATGTGCTCTCTGGATACCTGCTGACAACCGGAACAACAGAGTATCCTTTGTGCGGGTCATCCTGGTTGAAACAGAGTAGAAAATTAGGATGCATCGAGTTGAATTTCAAAGCCCCTTCGGTCCCAAAAAGCTCATACTGTATCTCGTCTTCAGCCCCTGTGGCAATCTTGGAAGCCTCTATATTGCCTATTGCGCCGTTCTTGAGCCTTGCATTGCAGCTGAAATAATCCTCGGCATTAACAGCAACCATTTTCCCTTCCCTGTTTTTCCTTTCCGGATAGAGTATCCTGGTTATTGCAGAAACTTCGGAAACTTCTCCCCAGAAGTAATAAAGCATGTCTATCACATGGGCGCCAAGGTCAAGGGCAACTCCCGCTCCTTTTTCCTGTTTCCAACCCATGGGCTTGTCTTTTTCAATGCTGCCCGAATGGTGGTAGGCTATCCTGAAGGAAACAGGCTTTCCCAGTTTGCCTTCTTCTATAATTTCTTTTGCCTTTACAGAAGTTGGGAAGAACCTGCTGTTGAAAGTCATCTGGTGAATTTTCTTGAAACCCTTCAGGGCTTCAATTACCTGTTCTGATTCCTTCAAATCCGATACGATGGGTTTTTCGCAGTATATGTGTTTTCCCGCTTTTATGGATTCAAGTATCTGCTCCTTGTGGAATACGTTTGGAGAGCATATGTCAATTATGTCTATATCAGGATGGTTTATCAGTTCCCTGCAGTCTGTCGTTGCGAAAGAAAAATTATGGTTATCGCGGAATTTCTGCAATACTTCATTTCTTACGTCGCATATGCCGAAAAGCTTTACTTTGAAACTTGATTCAGGATAATAATACTTGAGGTTGCTGAAACCGTAAGCATGTACGCCGCCTATGAAACCTGTGCCTATAATTCCCACATTGTATGTTTTCTCCATTTCCAAATCTCCTTTACCCCGCTTGTCCCGAACTCTTCCTTGATATTTTCCCAAGGTGAGGGGCTTGTCCCGGGCATTTCCGGGAAACTCTTCCTGCTACGCTTACATGGTGAGGGGTTATGATTCACCTTTTTTAATTCTTTTACCCCGCTTGTCCCGAACTCTTCCTTGATATTTTCCCAAGGTGAGGGGCT
>DAOQVZ010000178.1:0-4346 GCA_035341815.1 bacterium | reverse complement strand
CTGCTCTGTTTCTCCTCAATTGTGAGGGGAACTCTTCTTTGATACACTTTCACGGAAAGGGAGACAGATTCACATTTTTCAAGTTTTTTCTTTTATTTTACCTTTATAATTTTACACCAAATACATAATAAGTAAAATTTTTCTTCGTATTGTGGTATTATATACAACACTGTATATTATAAACCAATTTCAAAATTTTTCAACCGGCAGACCCGTTTATCCCATGAAAAAAAGAATAGAAAAATCGTTCGTTGAAATTTTTGGCGGGAAAGAAGATTTTTTTTCAGTATGTACGCCCGGAAGGGCCAACCTTATAGGAGAACATATTGACTACCAGGGCGGCAGGGTAATGCCTTTTGCAATCGACCGGTTCATTTTTTCCTCCGGAAGAAAAAGGAATGACAGTGGAATCAGGATATTTTCCTTTAATTATAAAGATTCCGTGGAAACGTCTCTCGACAAAATTTCCCGCCAGGAAGAAAAAACATGGTCAAACTATTTGCTTGGCGTGATAAAAGAATTCCGCAAATCGGGGTTCATGGAAAGCGGGGTGGAAATTGCTTTCGGAGGAAACATCCCGGCGGGAAGCGGATTGAGTTCCTCCGCTGCGCTTGAAATTTCAACTGCATCTTTGCTGCAGAAGATATTCAGGACGTCCGTCAGCCCCCTTGAAATGATAAAACTTGCACGCAGAGCCGAAAATGAGTTTGTCGGAGTCAGCTGCGGGATAATGGACCAGTTTTCCGTCTGCCTTGCACGGAAAAACCGTGCAGTCATGATTAACTGCAAAACCCTTGATTATGAATATGTACCCCTTTTTTTGGGCGACAACATATTAATCCTGGTAAACACAATGAAGGAAAGAAAATTATCCTCTTCAGTTTACAACGAAAGGGTAGATTCGGTGAACAAAGCACTGAATATCATAAAAAAATCGGTTGACATAGAATTTCTTACAGACCTTTCGACTGAGCAGCTTAACAGTTTCAGATCCGGGATTCCGGAAGCTCTCTTCAAAAGGGCCTTGCACATAGTGGAAGAAAACAAGAGAGTGATAAAAGCATCCTGCCTGCTTTCAGAAAAGAAGACTGACGAATTCGGACAGCTCATGTACCAGTCTCACAAAAGCCTCAGGGAACTATATGAAGTAAGTTGCGACGAACTCGATTTCATAGTCCATTTCTCGGAGAATTTTGAAGGAGTTAAAGGAGCCAGGCTCACAGGTGCAGGGATGGGCGGATGCTGCATAGTTTTGATTAAAAAAGCTGCCGCAAAAAAATACAGGCAGGTTTTAAGCCGTGATTATGCCGGGATGTTCGGAGTGCATCCCGAATTTTATTCAGTGAAACCCGTGAACGGCGCTTTCTACAGGGGAAAACAGGGCGAAAAATTCACTGCCTGTTGACGGGATACTGTTTGAAAGTTTTCCTTTCACTTACAAATCCTCTCTCGTTGAAAGTTATGCTTCCAAGCCCGTAATAATACCATATAGTGCCCACCCTTCTTACATTTGAAATCTCCTCAGGCTGTCCGAGAACTTTTTCAACGTCATCGGAAGACATGCCGGCTTTAACACTCTCCCACTGGGCAATATCGGGACGGATAGAGGAAGCGGATTTAACGTAAATTTCAAGGTTCCTTATAACCTGGGTAAATTTCGCATCAGTTTCTTTCAGCTGTTCAATTTCTTTCTTTAAATCCTGGAGTTCTTTCTGATGTTTTACAACTTCCTCAATAATTTTTTTAACATTTTTTTCCATCGAGGTTATCTTTTCTGAAAGGGCTTTCTGGTCCAGTATCTCAGTTTTTTCTGCCTCTTCGGCAAAAACCATTCCTGCGAACAGCAGTAAAATGAAAAAAGCCTTTCTTCTCATGGCGCGCCTCCCTTTATCAAAGTGGTTCTGCCAAAATCTGCTATTTTTTCTTTAAAAAATCTCCTTTGTTTTACATGTTAAGTCGGCAGCAGGCGAAGGACCGTCCTTCGTAACAAACGAAGGACGGTCCTTCGCAGCCAGTTCTTTCATCTGTTTCTTGACACAACCATCAAAGTGCAAAAAAATCCTTCGGAGCAGAATAGGACATTCTTTCTGCCAGTTCAAACGCTATTTCTTCCGGCATGCTTCCCTTTTCTATCATACCGCCGAGAACATCGCTTAAAACCCTCCTGAACATTTCAAACCTTGAACCGTAAGCAAGTATCCTGCGGGAATCCGAAACCATTCCGGCGAAAGAATAGAGAAGGTCTACTGAGCTGATAAACTCCAGCTGCCTTTTCATGCCGAAAGGGGTGTCGCAGAACCACCATGCCGCTCCCAGCTTTACGTTCGCCCCGAAAGACCTTGACAGAGTGGCAAGAGTAGCCTGGTAGACAAAATCAAGGCAGTAGAAAACTACCTTGAGCCTGTTATCGAAACGGTTTAGGAATTCTCTTAAAGGGGCAAGCATATCAACAGATTGGTCAGAAACGTCGCATCCCGCATCAGGACCGAAAGAGGCAAATAGCGACCTGCGTGGGTCCCTTACTACCCCCAGGTGCATCTGAAAAACCCAGTTTTTCTCGGAATCCATCCCGGCAAGCAAGGAAAAAATGTAGTCTGCAAGAATATCCCGTTCTTCTGCCTGGACGCTGTCACCGGCAAAAACCGACCTGAATATCCTGTCTGCCTGTTTTTCTTCCGCAACGCACGGGAAAGGAACTCTCATGCTGTGGTCGCTTGCCCTGCACCCGTGTTCTGCAAAGTAGTCGTGGGACCTGCGCAAGATACCGGACAAATCTTTCAGGCAAGAACACCGGCTGTCAAACCTTTCTGCAAGTTTTCTTACATAAGCAGGCCAATCAGGGGATGATATTTTCACAATCCGGTCGGCGCGCCAGGTGGGATGAACTATGATACGCCCCATATCCCTGTTGACCCTGTCGTGAGCATCAAGCAAGTCAACAGGATCGTCACTCGAACACATGACTTCAACTCCGAGTTTATCCAGAAGATATTGGGGTTTGTATTCAGGCTTTTTCAGCAGGCTGTCTGTTTCCTCCCAGATTTTTTCTCCCGTGGAGCGGTCCAAAAGGGCGTCTATACCCAGAAACCTCTTGAGTTCAAGATGCATCCACTCATAGACGGGATTTCCCGCCATAAAGGGAAAAACCTCCGCAAGCTTGAGCCATTTCTCCCGGGGCTGTGCAGAGCCCGTTATATAATGTTCGTCGATAGAACACTTCCTCATCAGTGCCCAAATATAATGGTCGGTCCCTATCAGAAACTGCCAGGGGTTTTTGTAGTTTCCATTTGCCGCTATTTCTTTCACGTCGGCATGGTTGTGAGCGTCAACAATGGGAAGTTTTTCAATCTTTTCAAAAAGAGTTTTCGCACTCCTGCTGTTCAGAAGATAATCCCTGCCAAGAAATGCCATTTTGATTTCTCCTTTTAACTCGGATAATGGAACAGGGAGCCGCTATGTTTAAATGCTGTTTTTGAAAAACCCTGAAATAAAGTATATTCCAAAACCCGTAAGAATTGCCCCGCATGTTTTCATTATACCCCTGTATATCCTGTCCGAAATAAACTTCCTGCCCCTGCTCACGGCGAATGATACGATGCTGTACCAGCCTATATCCGCCAGTATATGTCCAAGGAAGAAAACCAGGAGGGCCAAAAATCCCGCTTTTTGAGCCGCCAGGACAAGCCCCAGTCCTATTGTAAACCACCAGATTGTCCAGTAAGGATTACTCATGCTGACTGTCATTCCGAGAAAAGGAAGGTTTGAAACCCCGTTTTTGGAAGTTGCCGTTTCTGTTGACAGGGAAGGAGTTTTTCTTATCATGCCCAGGCCGAAAAATATCAGTATAATGCCTCCCAGAAGAGCTATCATTTTTATCAAAAGAGGATTTTCCATAAAACGCGAAAAACCCGACACGATAACGGCAATCATGAGTATCTCGGCAACCGCATGGCCTATCATCAGAAGGGGGCCGGTCTTGAATCCATACTTCGGGCTTTTGGCTACAACCGCAGTCAGAAGGGGGCCGGGAGCAAGGGCTCCCGCAAGGGCTATGGTAAAAGACATCGCAAATATTGATATCAGGTAGTTCATTTTTCTCCTGTGAAAAATTCCATTTTCGGAATATAAATGATATCATTTATAACCGGCAGGGTCAATGGGATTTTCATCTCATATTGACGAATAACGGGAAAAACATATAGTATTGGGAGACCATGAGAAAAAGGGCTTTTATCATAGGAATTGTATTTTCTGTGTTTATTGCCATGCTGGACCCGTACCTGATGCTTAGAGGATTGGGTGCAACTTTTTGCTTTGAATACTGGACTCCGGCCGCCATATTTGTA
>DAOQVZ010000177.1:0-4367 GCA_035341815.1 bacterium | reverse complement strand
TAACCAGTCCGTATTCTGCAAAACCTCCGAGCATGGAGGAATAAGGGCCCAGTTTTTTACCGGAGTAGACAGCTGTGGGACGAAGGTAAATGTCCCCTTCTTTTATATGTTTTACTTTTTCTCCTGTTTTCAGTACAACTCCCACGCTCTCGTGTCCCACAATACCCGGATATGCTACCTGCCAGGGAATAGTGGATTTTATAACTTTCTGGTCCGTTCCCGTGCACGTGGCGCAGGCAACTATTTTACAGAGACACTGGTAAGGTCCTGTTTCCGGAACAGGCACTTCAACCAGCTTTATATCTCCCTTTCCTTCGGTAACTGCCGCTTTCATAAGTTTCCTTATCTGTTTGTAACCGCAGGCTTCAGCCTGCGTTCTTTTTCACTCAAAAACAACCATGGAATATCCCTTTACCTCGGGGATGGTGACCCATGTATAAATCCCGTCATCCCTGAAATCAATGCATTTGCCCGAAGGAGCCAGGTAGGCCTTTTTTATTTTCCTGCCGTCTTTGCGCAGCCCCAGTTTTACGTCCCTCAGGCATACAGGTTCTTCTATAATCTGAGTTTTATCACCGCGTTTTTCCGGTATATAGGAGAGGACGTGTATGGCATGGAATTTTTCTTTTCCTGTCAGGGTAACCTGGTCGAAGGACGGGACGTTTTCCGTTTTTATTAAAGGCATGGGCAGAGCCATTTTTATGCAGTTGCCCAGAAGCTGCCTGTAAGCGACAACCGCATGGTTATAGTAACCGAGGAAAATCGGAAAGCTGAAATGGAATATATTGCCGCACCTGGCAAGCGCGGGCCTGCCTGTATCCTTTTCGGGAGGAGTATACCTGTGCCAGTGGCGCAAGTCCCATGAATCAACATTGAAATACGGCCGGAAGAGCCTGCAAAGAATCTCTGCGCCCTTTTCCGCTTTTACCGCAACCCCTTTGTCGTAAATGGCAGTCAGCATATCGGGCAGTCCTGAGGATACAGTTTTTCCCGCCTTGAAAAAAGAGGGGTCATATTCTTCCTCCCCCAGGTAAGAAAGCCTGTATTCCTCAAGGGCGAATTTTTCCTTCCCTGTATCAAGCCCTCCGGAGCCTGCGCTTATAATATAACCGCCTTTTTTGATATGCTCTTTCAGCTTCTTTTTCAAACCCGTGTCTATCAAAATGCCTTCCGGTATGAAAATGATTTTATATTTTTTTGAAAACCCTTTCTCTCCGTCTATGACGTCAAACTGGCATTTCAGTTCCATGAGCATCCTTGCCGCCCCGGGTATAGACCTGCGCGCCGTGGGAGACATGAAAGAGGGAAATCGTGAGGCTTCGGGATGCAAAATGGCCATTTCAGAGACGGGAACCGATTCGTAAGTCCATGGTTCCAACTCCTCTATCCTTGAATAGACCCTGCCGATAAGGTTATATACCGCAGAGTCCAGTTTGCCTCTCGGGTGCATATGGTCCCCTACAGAGCATGTGCCGCCGTTGGCTATGGAATTATAACAGTCAAAAAGAAGGGATTCTTCAGGTCTTATTCCCCCGAAATCTCCCCATGATTTATGGAACCTTCCTGTCATTTTGAAAAAAGGCTTTCCGAGAGTGCGGGCATACCTGCCCGTCCATGGGAAATAGTCATAACCCCATGCAGGCGGCAGAACCTCTATCTCCACGTGGGTGGGCTGGCTGGAGTAAGGCAGGCCGTTGAAACACATGTACATGTCCTCTTTCTTTTCCCTTGCCAGTATTGTTACCTCTTCCTGGAATTTCAGGGTTTGCATGAAAGTGTATTCCACTGCCTGTTTTTCATCGGACGGGTCCATCCCGAGTTTTTTCATGCCGTCGAGGCATTCCACTCCGTAACAGGGATTCCTGGAAAAACAGTCAAGAAAAAGCCCGTCCACGGGATATCCGTCCAGCACTTCCTTAATCATTGACAGAAGATGTTGCCTGTATCCCGTGTTAAGGCACATCCTCCTGAAGAAAGAACCTCCGAGTTTTACGTCATAAATCATGCCTTCCCTGTTCATCTGGCACCATTCCCTGTGAAGAAGGGCGTGCTCGTGGTCAAGCCCCGCGTTGATGTATGCGGCGACCCGTATGCCTTCCCTATGGCATGCGCTTACCATTCCTCCCAGCATATCTTTTGCTTGCATGCAGGGGTGTACAATGCCCACCTTTGTGGGATAATAGGCAAACCCCAGGTTGCACCTGGCAAAGACTGTTATGTAATCTATATGCGCGCTCTTAAGCGTGCGGGCAAATTCTTCCGCGTTAAAATCCGCGCCCACGTCATAGATACCGGGCATTGTGTGGAAATCAAGGTGAACGGCTCTCTTCACAAAATTTTTCATGGGAAATCCTTTTTTAAAAAAGTGCTGAATATTAATACAAACTCATTAAGTTGTATTAAAAAAACCGTCATTGCGAGGTTTATCCCGGGCTTGTCCACCATAGCTACAGTGAAGGAGGGAGTGTTTTCTATGACGCGGCAATCCCTGAGATTGTTTCGCTGCCGCTCGCAATGACAATTCATTTATTTCGTTTGTATTAGATATGATATTTTATTACATGGAAGGGAAAACTGCAAGAAAAAAAACAGGCTGCTCTATGTTGAAAAAAAGCAGCCTGTTCCCTTTTTTTACATTTTGCTCCAGGTCAGCTTTTTAAGTGTTCTGTCCTGTTTCTGTATCCACCAGAACCTCAAGTCGGCGGAGTCAGTATGTGTGCTGGTAACTTTCACAAACCTGTCTTCGGTTGCGGATTCCACGTGTCCGTCCGCAAACATCAGGTTAACCAAGCCGTTATGCCGGAAATGCACCGTTCCGCCTGCAGACGCAGAGGTTGTTGTTCCTTGAGCCGCACCGTTGCATTGTTTCAGGTAATAAGCAGCATATGTTCCGCCGGGGTAGTAACCTGAACCCGGTATGGGTACGGTAAGGGAATCGGCAAAAATCCAGAAGTCTTCAGGATACTCTATCATTGTAAGTTTTGCCCGTGCGTCAGAGCCGTTGTAAAAGTTAGTGCTGAGATTGCAGTATCCCGACCTGTAACCATATATGGCACGGATTGTAGAGGGGTCGAATTGATAGGGCGGAGCAGCCGGGCAGCAGATAACGTCAGGTGTAAGATACCTTATCAAGTCCCCCCATGCCCTCTCCGATTTGCTTACCTTTGGAGAGCTTGTGTAGAGTCGCAGAGCCGCCCATCCGTTGAAATCCTGGGCATACATGTGCAGCGCCAGTCCTACCTGTTTAAGGTTGTTTATGCAGGTTGCCGCTTTCGCGCGCGCCCTTGCCTTGGAAAGCGCAGGCAGAAGCATCGCCGCCAGTATGGCTATAATGGCTATGACAACCAGCAGTTCTATCAGAGTAAATCCATCTTTTTTTCTCATCTTGCTATCACCTCGCTTTAAAAGCTCTTTTTTCCTGCTTCCGTATCCACCTTTACCAGTACCTCGGAGACAGAATTCTCAGCCTGGTGGAGTAAGGATTTTTTATCTCTGGGCTGGAGTTGCCCAGGTAAAAATCGTTGCCGTTGTATGGCGAAAAGGGAAACCTCGACCTTGATACAAAAAATATTTTTTCGAGTTTCCCGCTGCTTGAGGGAGTGTATTTCGACAATGCTCCAGTTGAAAAGGAAACAGCCCTTCCGTCAACATACAGCACGTTGAATCCATCAGAGCCGTGGTTGTCATTCTTTGTAGTGATTCTCCAACCGTAACCTGAACCGGAACTCCCGACAGGAGCATCCGCCATAATAACAGTCTCAGGATGGGTCTGAAAGTTTAATCCCGGGGCGTACATATAAGAACAAGTACCTCCGGTTGATCCTAACGCGGAAGTTTTAGCAGTTGACGCAGTTCTGTACATAGCGCCGGGGTACTGGGGATCGGGCGCATAATCGTATCTATTGCCCGGACAGATAAAAAGGTCGTAGTTTGTCACATACTGGGGGGTTTCAAACCCGGATGATTGAGGATCAAGCTCTCCCGTCAGGAGTGCCAGGGAAAGGTTTGCAACCGTGGAAAAATGTCCGCATCTGTCCATATATCCCCACTTTGCCTCATCGTCATAATAGTGGTAGGGGAACCATCCTTCCCAGTCCTGCGCGTATATGTGCAGAATGAGCCCGAGCTGCTTGAGGTTTGACATGCAGGCGGTCATTCTTGCCCTCGCCCTCGCTTTTGCCAGGGCAGGCAGTATCATTCCCGCCAGTATGGCTATGATGGCTATGACTACCAGTAGCTCTATCAATGTAAAACCTTTCTTCCCGTTTTTCATTTTTTCTCACCTCCTTTTCTCAAGATTTCTATTATCGTTTACAACCTAATTTCCCGCCGTTTTTATAACTATGAGTTTTGAAATCCTTTCGCAA
>DAOQVZ010000176.1:0-4379 GCA_035341815.1 bacterium | reverse complement strand
TGCCCGCGAGAAGGTTGCACAGGATAAAGAGTGGCGAAGCCGGCTGTTGAACTTTTTTCAATACCTTACCCAGGCCGCCGTTAAGGTTGACCGGTGTTGCGTGGTGGCATCGCTTCTTGCAACTGACCCCCGTAAGAGTGATTCACTTGGCAGGGAGATTCAATCAGACCTGTATGACATCTTCCAGCGTGAAAGGGAAGAAGCCGTGGAACCGGTTGTAAAAGAGGACGTGGCTGAGGTTTTAAGAAGACGGTTTTTTTCTGCAGAATCGCTAAAAGACAGGGAGTCATTCCAGCAGCATGTTATGGCAGCCCTTAAAGGTATTGCCGCTGTGGACGAGCAGGTGGCAAAACAAGGCGCTGCGGAAGAAGAAAGGTTTTTGAAAAGTTATCCGTTCCATCCCGACCTGACGGAAGTTCTCTACTCCAAATGGACGCAGTTGTCGCGATTCCAGCGGACGCGCGGGGTTTTGCGCACATTCGCCCTCGCTTTGAGGGAATCCGAAAAATGGGATATCTGTCCTTTAATAGGACCTGCGGTTTTTCTGACTGCTCCGGGGAAAAAGGGACTATCGGAATCCCTAAGGGAGATGGTTACAGTTGCGGACACGGAAGAATGGGAAGGTAAAAAACAGGCGTGGACAGGTATACTTGAGAATGAGTTTGCACAGGCAAGGCAGATACAGGATGACTCGGTCGGATTGAAGTTTCGCGAGATAGAACAATCTGTCGTAGCGACCTTCCTGCACTCACAACCCGTCGGTCAGAACGCTAAAAGCAGAGAGCTTCTTGTTCTGCTGGGAGCAACACGTCCGGACAAGATTGAACTTGAGAAAGGATTATCGCGCTGGGCACAGGCAAGCTACTGGCTGGACGACCTGTACACTGCCGTTCCTGAAGGGCAAATTCCTTCCACATGGAGACTGGGTAACCGTCCCAACCTTACCCAAATGCATGCTGTTACGATGAAAAACATTCCTCTTGATACTGTCCGTGCACGCTTGCTGGATGATATAAGCAAGGTTAAAACACTCACGGCCAACGCTTCTGCAGCCGGGGTTCATGTGCATACATTACCCGCCAGGCCCAAAGATATTGAAGACGATGGCGCTTTCCACTTTGCAATTCTTGGGCCAAACGCCGCATCTGAATCTGGCAAGCCAAGCACGGAAGCCAGACAGTTTCTGGATGAAACTACATCTTCAGACAAACCGAGAGTTTACAGGAACTCCGTTCTCCTGCTTGCTCCATCCAAAGATGGGATTGAACTCGCAATGGCTCGTGTCAGGGATTATCTTGCATGGGAAATAGTAAGAGAAGATATCAAAGAGCAGCAAAAAGACGGCAATATAGACCCTGCAAGGGCTCAAACTCTCCAGATTAACATTGATAAAGCAAAGGGCCGTATTCCGGATGCCATAAAACAGGCATACAGCATTGTTGTGACAGTATCGGAGAAAGATGAAGTTCACGCTTTCAAAATCACTGTCAGCGACGAACCCCATTTCAATATAATTAAAGGAGACAGCAGGGCAAGAATACAGGATACGGCAATAAGTGCGGACGCCCTTCTCCCGGAAGGGCCTTACAATCTCTGGCGAAAAGGCGAAACTTTCCGGCGCGTTAAAGACCTGGCAGGGGCTTTTGCCCAGTTGCCTCACCTGCCAAAGATGTTAAAGAGCAATGCCATTCTTGATACTCTTGCGACAGGATGCGAAAAAGGTGTATTTGTTCTGCGGCTCACCCGTCCGGATGGCACATCCCGTTCCTGGTGGATGGTTAGACCTGATGAGACCTTAATGAATGACCCGGCAATGGAACTCCTTCTTCCTGAAACAGCCGAATTGAACGAAATTTATCCCGCTCTGCTTGCGCCGGAAGTATTGCCGAGCCTATGGTCAACAGATGAGATTACGGTAAAAGCAGTGGTTGATTATTTTTCAGGTTCAAGGGCTGTTAAGGTTGAACGTGACGGTTATCATGAACAGATGCATATCCCGAAAGCTGACAGGCCGGCAGTGGAATCCGCTATCGCAAAAGCAGTTGAATCCGGAATCCTCTGGATGCTTTCCGGTCCGGCAAGTATTCTCGGCGAACCTGTCCCTCCGGGAGTATTAACTGCAAATGCCAGGTTATGCGCACCTCCGGAGGTCATTACTGCGCCAGAGATATTGCCTGAAAATTTGCCGTCGGCATGGACAAAGGGGGTCTCTTCCGGATTGTCGATTGTTACTGCTTTATCCACAAAAGCAGGGAAAAATCTCCCGTGGAAAACCATACGAGATGTTCTAAATGCTGGGTTACAGGCAAGATTTTTGGGGATTGCAGAAGGAGCGGAGCATTGGCCATGCGGATTTCCATCATCGGAACTGGTAAAATTCAAGGTATCCAAAGCCAGTTATGAGACTGGGAAGACTGGCATTGCCGATATCTCCCAAAACGTCTTGACGGCAGATACAGAATTGGAACCTGCGCAAATACAAGACCTGGGCGATGTTATTTACAAATTGCTGAAGATAAAGACCAAGAAAAACGTGCCCATCCGTTTCCATGTCCGTATTGAAATGGGCGATGGAAAAACACTGCCTCCGGGCGAAGTAACGGAAGAAATCAATAAGTTGCTAAAGGATATAAAAGACGACCTGCAATTGAAATAGCAAAACTTTATGATTACATATTTTTACCGCTTATGAGAGGGAATAAAAGATATGTTTTATGCAGTCTTGCATTACCTTGAGAAGATGGATAATGCGCCCGGGATTTTTCAAGCCATTGGGCTTGCTCTTTTAACTATCCTGATTCCCCTTGCAATTGCTATTTTGAACAGCTTTTATCGCAAAAAGCAAGATGGGGAGGATGCAAAAGATGAGTTTACGCAGTTAGACTTGCACGTTATTTTAAGCACTATTTTTCCCATTCCACGTCTCATCTTCATTGTTTCTATTATCTTTATTCCCTTGTTGTTTTGGGAAATTTCATCTCCAGAGTTTCGAATTATTTTAATTATCCTTTACGGATGCGGGATGATTGCCCTGATAAGAATCATTCTTAAAATTCATAAATGGATAAAAGGCAATGTTTTTGACTTCAGATTTTTACACTTGAGAAAATTGACAAAAAATGATGATATTGAATTATCTTGGCACTCAGTCTGGCAAGTAAAAAATATCAATACGGAAAACGAGGTGGAATTTTTTCAAATATTCGCTGCTACTATAGAGAGCTATTTAAATAATATTGATGAGAGAAGATTGCAACATAATCTTGCATCTGTCCAGAAATTGCTGGGGGATTTTGATGCTTTTATAGATAACCGTTCCTTCACAACGTTATTGGGCGAAGCAAGAAGCACTACAAAAATATTGCAGTGGCATTCACAAATATGGGGGAATCAACAATACTTTTCCGATAGAAGAATATTACTGGAAGCACGTATTTGTAAGGAGATTCTTAAAATTCTAAGGAATATTTTTATCAAACTGCGTAATGAGGCATTCAAAAACGACGATGCAACCTTTTTCTTTGAGCCTTTTGTTGAAAATAAAAAATGTTTCATAATTAAGAAAAATGATGATAAAAAAAGAGAATATTTGGAAATTTTGTCAGATACTTTATTCGATGGGTTTTTTGATAGTATTGTAAAAAGCGATTACACAGAAGATATATTGAAACTGGATTTCCCTATGGAGTGGAAAATTACAAAGGACCAATGGAAAACTAATTTTATGGCCAGGAAAACCTGTGATTATTTTATAAATTGGGTAAGCGACAAAATTCAAAAACCTGGGCCAAAAATGAATATAAAGATAGGCTTCTTAATCAAAGAACTTTTCCCTGAAGTGGATGCTTCTTTATGGTCAAGCATCTTAATCTTTATCTATAGTTCGGGAGACGATATAAAGTCCTTTTTGGAAAAACAACAACAGATAGATAATTTTGTTGCTTTGCCACAGAGAAAAAACACAGAAAGTGCAGAAGGGCGTAAAAATACCTGTGAATTAGCGTTATGTCTGTTTCCTACCATCTTTTCCGAGGAAAATATTGCCAAGCAAATAAAGGAACTTGAGTCTTTAGCACCTTATTTTGCAGGAACCACTGCAGAAGTTCACAGAAAAACACTCTTTGAGCTTTTTCAAGAGATGTTAAAAGTTTTACATGCCCCCAAAATATAAAACTACCAGATTAAAAGAGAATTGTGGATTATTATGAAATAAACAATGAAGCAAAGCAGATTCAGGGAAGAGCAGATTTTGGGGGTAAGGTCCGAGAGACGAGGAATGATAGAATTGGGGTTGGTTATGAAATTTTATGAAAACCTGGAGGATAAAAATGGAAGAAAATACGGGAAGATTTACATGGGTTAAGACACATAAGGGCATA
>DAOQVZ010000175.1:0-4447 GCA_035341815.1 bacterium | reverse complement strand
AGTTTGAATGTGTCGAGGTTGGCGTTATCTATAGCTTGTGTTTTAATAGTTTCACTCGAGTATGATAAAGTCATTGCACTTATCATGTGTTTTATTGTTATAAATCTGTTAGATATAATATTTCTTGCCCATTTATGGATTTCATTTTTGACTAAAAAATATGGTTCATTTGACATGTTAATTAAAAAAGTTAATTCCCTGATATAGAAAGCATAATCTTCTTTCAAAACAGGAAAACATAGATAACTGTAATAAAGTTTACTGAAAATATGTACTCCAATAGATTCTCCGCTTTGCCTCTTTTCTCTTTGTGTCCATCTGTAGTCTAAATAATTAAACTGCTTTCCAAATCCAAAACGATAAAAACCTGAAAGTGCAATTTCTCCTTCCAAACCCTTTATCAAATTATTATCATTTCTGTCTATTTCTGAAATAACCGTTTGATAATTATTTATCAAATTACCGCCGGAATAGAGATTGAGGACTGATCGGAAAGAATACACTGCCATTGTAGTTATTTGTTTCCTGCTCATTTGAGAGATAAAAATAGGTTCTTCAGTCAAGGAGTTTGCCAATTGTAATCCTGTCGCAGCTGACAAGAATGCTTTTTCATATTGCTTTTCTTCAGCGAGGATATATGTTCTTGCAGCTATCAACCTTGCCAGATTGCGCATTTGGGCAAGGTGGGGAAGAAGTATTGCCGGGCCATCTTCATAATTGATATCAAAACGGCAGGCTGGCATATTGACTGCTTTTTCTATAAGGGCATAAAGCTTAACAAATTCGGGGTCTTTCATAATCCTGCTGATGTCTCTCTTTTGTGTCACGGTCAGTTCTTCTAACTTGGTTTTGCCTTCATATGGCATATATTCCCATTCTGTTTTGTATTTCTCCTTCAGCCGGACTGCAATGTCAAATGCCTGCTGGTAGACAAGAGCGGCATTATTTTTGTCTGAAACAGGGGGAGGTATCACTTCCTCCGGCGTCAGTTTTATGCCTTCTGCCTTTGCCTGCCGTATTGTTTTATTTAATTTCTGAGTGGCTGCGAGATTGGCGATGGAGTGGAAGGCAAATGATAAAACAAGAATTGTACCGGCAGTAGTAAAAACAGTTCTGATGGTTGAGATATCTCTGGTTACAGCCTTTTGCCATGTCAGGAAAGAAAGAATAAGAAATGTTGCTGTAATGGCAGAAAATACCAAAAAGTTAAATAAACCCCAGTAGGGACTGATTAAAAACAGGAAGATAATGAACGGCGAAATAAGTAAAATGCCAAAAATCAGGATAAAAGGTGTACAAATAAATGCTGGAAGAGAATTTCTAATTAATAATGAGCTAAAAAAGGCAGCAGAATAAATAATTATCATAGGCAGAAACAGGTAAAAGACCGGCCATCTATCATGTGGAGACAAACTGCCGAAGGGAATACCAAAAATCAAGTATGAAAGAAGAATAAGAACCAGAAGAAACAAAAGACCGGAAAAGTATTTTACCCAGAATAGACTTGCGGCCGTCACAGGTTGGCTCAAAAGAAAGGATTTTGTATTCCTTATGAATTCATTTGTGAACGGAATAACTCCAAGTAATAAGGAGAAAAGGATGGGAAGAATGAAACAGCTCATATATATTCGAATGGTTATAATGTCCAATATGTCCATCCCAGGGTAACGGAGTATAAGTTCCGGTACAATCCTGCTGAGGATAATAATCCCGACAGCAAGGAAGAAGAAGAGCCTTTGTTCACGCCATTCCTTCCAGATGAGCGTTTTCATTTTTATTTGCCTCCCTTGGATTCTTTGAGCCGGGTGGTGAAGAGATGGGTAATTTCTTCTTTGGTGAGTCCGAGACTGGCTGCCTGGTGGATTGCCTGGTCAAGCGCCTCGGCGATAATCTTCTTTTTTTCGGATTCGGCAATTTTTTTTACTTCTTTTGAGATGAATGTGCCGGCGCCCCAGCTGGTTGTGATAATCTTCTCGTAACTCAGTTCCCTGTAAGCCCGGGCGACGGTATTTGGGTTTATGCGCAACTGCATGGCAAGGTCCCTGACGGGAGGCAGTTGGTCGCCTGCTTTCAAGGCGCCGCAGGCAAGCAGGTACTTGACCTGCCTGATGATTTGCAGGTAGGGCGCCAGGCCGCTGTCCGGATTTATTTTGATGTACATGTTGTAACCTGTTAATGTTTCCCCTCGCCCTGCCCTCTCCCCAGAGGGTAGAGGGAAATGTGCGATGAATCGCTTGTGCCGGGCTATTCCGGTATTTATCCCGTCAGGGACACCGCTACAATAAAACTTCTAAGAAGCACTTCTCTTTTTTGTCACCCTGAGATGTTTCTGCTCAGGGTCTCGTTGTTTGAGATGCTGAACAGAAGCATTTCAGCATGACAAACGGAGACGAAGCATTTCAGGATGACAGCCCCCTCGCCCTGCCCTCTCCCCAGAGGGTAGAGGGAAATGTGCGATGAATCGCTTGTGCCGGGCTATTCCGGTATTTATCCCGTCAGGGACACCGCTACAATAAAACTTCTAAGAAGCACTTCTCTTTTTTGTCACCCTGAGATGTTTCTGCTCAGGGTCTCGTTGTTTGAGATGCTGAACAGAAGCATTTCAGCATGACAAACGGAGACGAAATCCTCTCCCCCGGGGGAGAGGAAAATGCGGGATAAAGTTTTAAAGAGCTATTGTATTAAGCCTTTAATACATTTTACCGGTGAATGATTTGTCTGTCAATAGATATTGATATTCAGAAATACCTATACTTTGTCATGCTGAAATGTGACGTATCTTGTCATCCTGAACTTGTTTCAGGATCTCAGAAGCTATAACTTTTAAAACAAGACCCTGAAATTAATTCAGGGCGACAAACAGAAGCAGATGCTGAAATGAATTCAGCATGACAGACACAGAGATGCCCTGAATACAGGCATTTCAGGGTGACAGACTGAGAGAGGTGCTGAAACCCTGCCATGGTAAACAAGTTTGGAATGACAAAGGAAAAAGATGCTTTAATCAACTGGCCGGTTTTCCACGAATATTTATAGTAAGCTTTTACCCCGCAAAATTAATACTGACACTTTCACTTTTGTTCGGGCAGGACGAACTGTTCGGCGAGCCACCTGTAAGCGGTCGCGACGGATTCCTCCGTGGGCTGATGGCCGGAAGCGTGGTGGAAGAAACCCACGGCATCTTCTTTCCCATACAGACGATAGATTTTTTTTGCTTCGTTTATGTACTGCCAGCTTTCGGGGCGGTCTGCCATCCCTCCTATGAGAAGGAAGGAATTCGGGGCGTGCAGGGCGAGCAGATGGTGCAATCCTGCGGTGAAGTTCTTGCCGTTTATCTGTTTTCCGAAGTGCCAGTCAGCATCCCAGTTGGTAAAGCTCCACCCCATCCCGAAGTCGGAACCTATGACGGCTTTTATCCTTTCGTCGAGACATCCCGCGCAGAAAGCTATTTTTCCGCCGAGGGAATGGCCGATGGCAAGTATCCTGTTTTTGTCCAGGTTCGACCTGTCCATCAGCAGGTCCAGCGCAAGGCGGGTATCCCATATCCGTTTGCCTATGCCTGTCCAGTGGGGATTTTCCTCAAAGAATTTCTTTATCTCGGAATTGAAAAATTTCTTGTTAGAGGTGTCTGTGACCGTGCCGTACGGGAAGGCTTCCGTGCATGCCGCTATGTATCCCTGCTGGACAAGGTGTAAGCCAAACTGAACGTTTTTTCTTTCCGTAATTGGTCTGCGGTTTTTGATATTGCATCCCGCCATGAGGTCGGGATGGTAATAGGGCACGATTGCAGCTGGCCTCGGAGAAGGAGAGGAGGTTCTGGGCTCCATTATGAGGATGCGCTGTTTTGTTTCCGGGCCGGTGGACTGAGCGTAAAGAGACGCGATGTAATAGGGCTGTTCGAAGGTTTCTATAAGTTCAACCTCCTGCTTGAAATCTCCGAAAGACGGACTGCCCAGAATCTTTTCCCACCGTTCAATCAGGCCATGGCGCAGGCTTTTCCAGGTTTTCATGTTTTCCTGCATGCCTTCCGGGAAAATCGGCTCTATCTTTTCCGGAGCTCCCAGGTCGGTATATGCGGGCCTGGACATTTGTTTTGAATATTTTTTATCCATGGAAGTTTCCTTTACGCAAAACGATATTCTGCAATTTACTCTTTCCTGTAAGCATTGCTTCTATGTTCTGCCAGTATTATAAATTGCGGTCTAAGCTTCGGTACTGGATGGCTTGGCGAGAGAAAATAGTTGAGCAGATATTTATCAAGCGGTGTGGTTACGCTTTTTTGCTCTTAAGCGGATATTTTTCAGGATTTTCCAGGTTATCTATCTCCAGGTCCACATCCAAATACGGCCAGTAAAGGTGAAAACCGTGCCACAGTTCTACATTGTGAATTGACTTGACGGGTTGGTCTTTAAAACAAGGATAATCGTCAAAACTCAAAAAATATTCC
>DAOQVZ010000174.1:0-4605 GCA_035341815.1 bacterium | reverse complement strand
TGCCAGACCTCCGAGCATCCCGTCTGCAACCAAACGCATGAGTATCCACCTCTTTACCGGCGATGTAATAAAAAGAAAATAACGGTCAATATTATGCTTATTATGACCGATGTTGCCGGGGGGAAATAAAACGAAAAATTTTCTTTTCTTATAATGATATCTCCGGGAAGCCTGCCGAAGGGAATTTTTATCCCTTTAAAAACAAGCAGAGACGTTAGGATAAAGAGCATTCCGGCGAACAGCAATATTCTGGATAACATTTTCTCCATATTCCTTTTATCCCCTTTACTTTAATTTTAACAAAACCGGGTTCTTATTGCAAGACTGGCAACCGGGTGAAGAAAATGCGAGGTTACACTATTTCTTATGCCGGGGTATAATATAGACAGTAGTAATACTGCACTAATCTCTTTAAAACTTAAACAATACTGTCTTTCCATTAAAAGACAGGAGGAGGGATTATGCCAGTAAGAAAGCTGAAAGAGTTTCTTGATGAAGAGGGTATAAAGTATGTCAGCATAAAACACTCGCTCGCCTACACGGCCCAGGAAGTTGCCGTATCCGCCCACGTGCAGGGAAAAGAACTTGCAAAAACTGTCATAGTCAGGCTTGACGGCAAGCTTGCCATGGCAGTATTGCCTGCAACAAGAAAAATCGACATTGAGCTTCTTAAGAAAGCTTCGGGAACAAAAGAGGCCGCAATCCCAGATGAAAATGAATTCAAGGATGCGTTTCCGGAATGCGACATAGGGGCAATGCCTCCATTTGGAAACCTTTACGGGATGGCTGTTTACGTGGATGACTCTTTATCCGAAGACGAGGAGATTGCCTTCAATGCCGGAACCCACACGGAACTCATCAAGCTGGCATACATGGATTTCACAAGGCTGGTAAAACCGGTAGTGGCAATATTTTCAACTTCGGCCTGAAACCCTTATTCATTCGGCAGAGGCATCAATTATTACACGGGATAGAATTTCCCGGGTACTCTGCACTGACTCTTCAATTTCAGGTATGGCAAGGTCTATTCTTTTTCCTCCCGGCATAAGGGAAAAATAAGGCGCCATTGCAGAGATGAATATTTTTTTAAGCTCTTCCCCCTTGTTTTTCTTCTTTTCATCCTCAAGACAGCGCCTTATTGCCAGGTATGCCTGGTTTGCATAACAGAGGTCGTCTATTCCTTCTCTCAGCGCTTCAAGACTGTAAGTTCCATAAATTTCGCCATTTCCGGGATAAGCAAGCGTAGCTATGGGCAGATTGCTCTCGCCAAATGGACTACCTTCAGGCACGCGGTACATGGTCCACGCCATAGCTCCATCAAGCTTCGAATTGAAAAGGTAATATCCAAAAAGGAGTCGGCCGAAAACAGCATATCGGCTGAGACCGTGAGGAAAGTAGTACGTCTCAATCCATGGATGCTTTTTACGAAGCGGAATCTCCTTACCGTTCCATGGATTACTGTTAAACTCTCCCTGCAGAGAGGAAACATATGAATAAAAATCCTCGTTTCTGTCTTCAGCCCGCCTGTCCCTTCCGAGCTGTTGTACTCCGAGACCTATATTCGCCCAGTCAAGAGGTTCGTAAGCTCCGGAGACGCCGAGCTTTGACACCTCGCTGTAGAGCCTGCTCTTCCTGTCGGTAAGCTCCATGGCAAGAGAATAAGGAATGGAAGTCATAACGAGCCCTCCCATCGCGTGAACCCTTGCCGAAAGTTTCACGTGCTCGGCCATTTTTCTCCAGTCTTTCCGCTCTCTGTCCTTGGGCTGGGGTTCATCAATGCCGTAGAAAAAACATCTGAAATCGGCGGGTACATTACGCAATTCTCCAGCCTGGCGGGGTGGACGGTTCTGGGAAATCACCCTGATTCCGTGACGCCTGAGCAGGTCAAACCAGCGGCCAGCGTCAGGCCTCGAGGTTATTGGCGCAATACGCGTAAATGTCAGCCCCATATCACGCATCAGCTCAAAATTTTTGATGACAAGAAGATTCGAAGTATCTGAAAATTCACTGCTTATGCCAACCAGCCTTCCGTGGTTTCTTTCGAGGATAAAAGGACGAACCGTAATTTGCACGGGTATAAATTGTTCACTGCCGTCAGAAATCAGTTTTACGACAGATTTGTAAATACCCACGGAAACTGTCTCAGGAACGCATACCGTAACCAGGACGTATTTCCATTCCTTCTCCTTTACGGCTCCAAGCAAAGTCCTGCCCGACTGTCTTGGGGCGGGCACCGCCCCATCCCATCGGAGGATGGCAGAAAGTACAGCCTCTTCGTCCGAATGCAGGATATCTGGAAGAATCATTCCCGAAACCCTGTTATACCTGTCCGGATATCTCAAACCGGCCATGGAACTATAGGTCGTGGCGCGCCTTATGCCAATTATCGCGCGGGTATCCGCCTTGATGCCGCTGCCACTGAAAGCAGGATTTTCCACGACAGTCTTGCTGATGGGTTTCCTTGCCTGCAGGGCAATAAGCGCAGATTCAGTTTCACCGCGCGCAGCAGTAATATTCAGGGGAGAATCGGCATCAACTATTTTTTTTCGGGAAGGTCCGGAATCGGGCCAGAGCTCCATTGTAAAAACAGGGGCCGTGTAAACGTTCATATTTTGAGAAAAAATAAGCGTGGTAAAAAGGAAGACAAAAACAGCCAGACATAATAAAATCTCTTTTCCATTCATCCTGCCTCTCCCTGGACGGAAATGTTATCAAAATGCATCCGGCCTTCGCTTGTATATTAAACTACCTCTGCTTTTTCCTGTCAAGATAGTAACTCTTTAATCAGAAATATTTTGAGCAACGGGGATAGATTTAGATACTGTCAAAAAATATCTGTTTGAGAAAAATTATTGACAAAAATCATAAAGTTTATGTTATTATATATGAGGAGTGATTAGACGTGAACATAAAACAAATTTCCACGTTAACTATTGCGTAACATGAGAGATTTGGAGGAGGGAGACATGAGATTTGCAAGATGTATTTTTATTATTCTTATTGCGCTGGTTTCAGGCGCTAAAGGGCAGGGAACAGGATACAGCGATTGGATGAAGAGAAGAGATGCATTGAAACAGGACAGCAGTGTTGTCAGGTATTACACATTTGAGGATGTCACCGACAGCAGCAGCATCGTTAAAGATTTGAGCGGTAAAGGCGGCGATTTGAAGTTTTTCCCTTTTGTCGACGCAACAACTAAAGAAAAAATAGATGATTTGAAGGTGATAGAAGGCAGGTGGCCGGAAAAGAAGGCTGTCAGCCTGGACAGGGGCTGGTACCAGGGAACGCCTGTAGAGATAGTGGATAAGAATTTCACGGTAGAGATATGGATGCGCAAGAATGGACCGGGAAGCATCATTGTACCTCCAAATCAAAAGAGAGGGTATATCATATCGGGTCCCGCCGGCTGGGGTGCAGGCTGGCGATTGAAGACTGAATACTTTCCCACACCTTACCTGACATTTGACATCGGCATACCCAAGAACAACGTGCGCGCCATGAGCTCCAGGATGTATTCCGACAAAATCTGGCACCATGTTGCAGCCACATGGGACGGCAGGGAGATGAAGCTTTACGTTGACGGTGAAATGGTCGCATCCAAGGAATATGCAGGAGAATATTTTCCCGGGAAATCCCCTTTCAGGATAGGCTACAGGAGCGGAGGTTCCATACTTCTGGATGTTGACGAGGTGGTAATATACAACAGGGCATTGAGCGCCGAAGAGATTGCAAAGACGGGCAAGGTCTCTGCCGTACTTTCTCCGCAGTAGCGCTTTTAAAAGCCGATACGTTCATCAAGGCAAGTAATTTAAAGGGTGAAAATACCGTGCCTGAGAAACTCAGGAAAGAATCGAACGGGTAATAACCCCTTACTGATTTATCAGTATATCAAGCATCGCTTCAACATTTTCGGGAGGGGTTTCAGGAAGAGCGTAGTTTGACAGGCCGGCTATTATCCCTCCATACCTTCTTGCCGCTTCAATGCATGACCACGTTTCTCTTTTCACGTCCTCTTTACTGCCCCTGCTTAACGTCCATGAACTTATGTTTCCCAGAAGTGTCAAGCAAGGATATAGCTTCCTCAGTTTTTCAAGGTCCATTCCCGCTTTCCTGTCAACCTCGTAGTATCCGTCTATTTTTGATTCAAGGAAAAGCTCATCGGCTACAGGCCACAGATTGCCATCACTTGCAAAGAGATGGTACCCTTTATTCTTATGACAGATTTCTGAAACTTTTACTAACCCCGGCAGTATAAGTTCGCGGAAAAGACGGGGGGAAAACATGGGACCTTTTTCAGAAGCGAAATCGGACCCGCCCATGAAATAACGGAATCCCCGGGGAGCAAGAAATTCAACGTCTTTACGGGCTATCTCAACCTGCTGGTTTATCAACGCAATGACAAGACCCGGGTCGAGAATCATCGCCTCAAGCCATATATTGGCATTCCTTATCGGAATTCCTATGCCCACGCCTCCGGCTGCCACGACTTTATCACAATGCTTCTCGCGCACCTTTGCAGAGACAACAAAATCTTCTCCTTCAGGGTTATGGGAAGCCGCCCTTTTTTCGCCTTCCCCGACTTCCCTTCTTATATCTTCAAGAGTA
>DAOQVZ010000173.1:0-4683 GCA_035341815.1 bacterium | reverse complement strand
TGCATTGAAAGAGAGAGAAGAAAGGGTAAAACGGGGGAAGGCGGAAATGAAATTGCGCGCTTCGGAAGAACGTTACCATACCCTTTTTCAGCGTGCAGTGGAGGGAATACTGGTTGCTGAAAAAGCAACAATGAAGTTTATATATGCCAATCCCGCCATATGCGGAATGCTGGGGTACAAGGAAAAAGAATTGACTCTGATGGGAGTGGATGATATTTATCCTCAAAGCGATTTGGATAGAGTGAAGTCTGAATTTGCTGCCCAGGTACAGGGGAAAAAAATTCTGATGCCGGCTCTTCCATGTCTGCGGAAAGACGGCACTATCATATATGCTAACGTCAGCGCCGCTCAGGCGGTAATCGACGGGAAAGAATGCAATATAGGTTTCTTTACAGATATTACCGAATACAGAGCGGCGGAAGAAAGAATTAAAAGAATGTATGAGTTTCAGACAGTTATCAGGGAGATAAACCAGAATTTATTGAGACTAAAAAGTGAACCGGAACTTTTTCAGATAGTTTGCGATTTGCTGATAAAACTGCGAAATATCAGGTTTGTCTGGATAGGCTTGGTGGAAAAAGGCAGTTCTAAAATAAAACCTGTCTCCCATGCCGGATTTGAAGATGGTTATCTTGAAGTGGTTAAAGTTATATATAATGATTCTGAAACTGACATAGTCCCGATGAACAGAGTCGTCAATATTAACCAATCTGTTGTTATAAACGATATGGAAAACGGCACTGCCCTGTCCCCGCTTCTTAAAAAAGAAGCCATGAAAAGAGGATATGCTTCCAATATGATTCTTGCTCTTGTACACGGGGGGGAAGTAATTGGCTCTTTATGTTTATATTCCGGAGAAAAGGATGTTTTTGGAGACGAAGAGGTTAATTTTTTTGAGGAAGTGGCCAATGATATCTCTGTCGGCATCAAATTTTTAAGGCTGGAGAAAAAAGTTGAAGAAGGCTATAAAGAAACAAAAGAAGCATTAAAGGGGACAATTGATACGATATCGTTGATTGGCGAATTCAGAGACCCTTATACCGCGGGGCATCAACGACGGGTAAGCCAGCTTGCATGTGCGATTTCAAAAAAGGTAGGTATTGCGGAGGAACAGATTGAGGGTATACGCATAGCGGGTCTTTTACACGATATCGGGAAGATAGCTATCCCGTCGGATATACTCAATAAACCCGGCAGATTAAGTGATTCCGAGTACGACATCATTAAAAGCCATTCGAACAATGGTTATAAAATTTTAAAAGGGATACAATTCCTTGGGCCGGTGGCAAAAACCGTATTGCAGCATCACGAGCGAATAAACGGGTCCGGTTATCCTTCGGGCATATCAAGCAATGATATTATGATAGAAGCAAAAATTCTTGGTGTGGCGGATATTGTGGAAGCGATGGGTTCATATCGTCCTTACCGTCCCGCCCTGGGAATAGGTAAGGCTTTGGAAGAGATTCATGCTAAAAGCGGCATTCTTTACGATGCGGCTGTAGTCGATGCATGTTTGAAGGTTTTCAGGGAAGGATTTGTTTTTGAATAAGCAGTCTTGCCGGATACGAAAAAATGGAAGCAAGATATAAAAGAATTTTAGTGGTTGCCGAACAAACCGGAGATAGCGACCTGTTGGCGGCCGTGATTGGTGCCGAGAGATACGTGGTGGAGGTTGCCGCCGACGTCAAAGAAGCCTTGAACAAAGTGAAATCCATGGTGCCGGATTTAATCCTTCTGGACGTTATGATTCAGGGCATGAAGGGTTACGAATTTTGTAAAATAGTCCGAAATGATACGGCACTTCCCTATATTCCCATCCTGCTTTTCACGCCTATGAAGATTGACCAACAGGAGCTTATGTACGGGTTTGAAGTGGGCGCTGACGGATACATGCAAAAACCTTTTGAGTATCTCGAACTTTTCAGCAAAATCGGGTGTTTGCTGAGAGTCAAAACTCTTTATGACGAGCTTGCCGAAATAAGGACTGAACTTTCTCGTTATGTCTCGCTTCCAACCTTTCGAAGTATTGAAATGAAGGTTAAAAAGGGAATTATACCGGTTTCTGAAATAAAGCAGGTAACAGTTCTCTTTTCTGATATCAGAGGATTTACCAACTTTTCTTCCCAGAAAGACCAGACAGAACTTTTCAAGATACTTAATAATTGTCTTATCAAACAAATGAGAGTTGTGGAAGCACACCGGGGGATAATTGATAAGCTGAGCGGAGATGAAGTAATGGCTGTTTTTGAAGGCGATAAAATGGTTCAGAATGCTTTGCAATGCGGGAAAAATATCATTGAAGTTTTGAGTAATTCCAAAGAATACCCTCTTCCCGACTGGATGGGTGTCGGCGTGGGAATAAATACCGGCCCGTCTTACATGGGCAGTCTCGGTTCTGAAACGTTCAAGAAGGATACTGTTATCGGACATACGGTAAATCTCGCGGCCCGGCTGTGCGGTATTGCCAAAAAGTCTCAGGTTCTTTTTACCGAGGATACCCGGAAGTTAATGGATGAAAAAGATTTTAATTGCAGCTCTATCGGCAGGGTTTTGCTCAAAGGAATACCCGAACCTGTCGAGGTCTTTTGCCTTCAAAATTAATTTTCTTCATTCCTGTCCGAGCCTTATTTAAAACTACAAATAGATAACTTCTCTTATAAGAAATAAAACACTTTTTCAGACTTAACTATCCGATTATTTATTAAGTTAAATTATGATGAAAGTAAAATGGGATCCTGAATCCCTTCCATGGTCAATAGAGATGTTTCAGTATGGACAGAAAGAGGAGATTGTCGCGCAAGAAACGTCTCGTCCTCCACAAAGCGTTGGAGGACACGGCAATGACGGGATGAGTGGGGAAGGAAACGCGTCGGTTAACCCCCGCAGCTTCCCCAAAACGTTCGCTCCCATGCAAGCTCACTCAAGCTTCGGGGGTATCCCCGTCGCTTAAATGCGGGGAAAAGACGAGATCCTGAATAAAGACGTTTCAGGATGACAGAATTAGAGGCGTTTAAGGATGACATGAAAATAAGGAAGTGGCATGAATGCGATCGCTACATAAGTAATGACGGTGAGGAGGAAAAAATATTGTCTGAAGTATCATTGAAAATTCGGATTGACACTCCGAAAATTCAAGGGTAATATATAAGTATGATTAACAGGGAAAGATATTTAAATATTCTAAAAAAGGCGGTCGCAAGGGCTCCTGTCACCGGTTTGCTTGGACCCAGACAATGCGGTAAAACAACCCTTGCTCACATTCTGTCGGGGAAGATATCTGCACATTATCTTGATCTGGAATCACCTGCTGACCTTGCGATGCTCAGAAATCCCCAGTTGTTCCTGGAATCATTGAAGGGACTTGTTGTCATTGATGAAATACAGCAGCGTCCTGATTTGTTTCCTGTTTTGAGAGTTCTTTCTGACAGGAAGGGGCATCCTGCAAAATTTCTTATTCTTGGAAGCGCTTCTCCAGACCTGATTAAGCAGGCATCTGAATCTCTCGCAGGCCGGATTGAGTTTATTGAATTGGGCGGATTTGATATGGAGGAAACAGGAAGCAAGAATATGGAAAAACTCTGGCTGCGGGGTGGGTTTCCCAGGGCTTTTCTCGCCAGAACCAATAGTGACAGTATTTCCTGGCGGGAAAATTTTATCCGCACGTTTTTACAGCGCGACATACCACAGTTGGGCATATCCATTCCCGCTCCCGCTCTCAGGAGATTCTGGAACATGCTGGCGCATTATCATGGACAGATTTGGAATGCATCAGAACTGGGACGTGCCCTTGGTTTGACAGACAAGACTGTCCGTCATTATCTTGACATTTTAACTGAAACATTTATGGTAAGACAGTTACAGCCGTGGTATATAAATATTGGCAAGCGTCAGGTCAGGTCGCCAAAGATATATATGCGTGACAGCGGTATTTTTCATTCTCTTGTTTCCATAACAGATAAGAAAACTTTATGGTCGCATCCTAAAGTTGGAGCTTCATGGGAAGGCTTTATGCTTGAGCAGATACTGCGAAGAACAGGAAAAACTGACGTATATTTCTGGGCAACATACAGCGGCGCAGAAGTGGATTTGATTATAATAGCAAAAGGGAAAAAGTACGGCGTAGAATTCAAGTGGAATGAACAGCCGTATTTGACTAAATCCATGCAATCTGCAAAACATGACCTTGTTTTGGAAAAACTGTGGGTTGTTTATCCCGGGAAACGCACTTATAAAATTGATAATCAGGTTATTGTAGTTCCTTCTGCGGATTTGTCGGAGATTCTGTCTGTTTTGGATTGAGAGCTTCCCCAAAATGTTCGCTACCATGCAAGCTCACTCAAGCTTCGGGGGTATCCCCGTCGCAGAAATTGAGATCCTTAATTACGACGGTTAACCCCCGGAGCTTCCCCAAAACGTTCGCTTCCATGCAAGCTCACTCAAGCTGCCGGGGATCCCCGTCGCTTAAATGCTGAAGAAAGAGGGATCCTGAACAGAGGCGTTTCAGGATGACAAGATAAAAGAGATTGCCGCGTCTCACACTTCGCTTCCTCGCCCTCCACAAACAATGACGGGATGGGGGAAGGAAACGCGTCGGTTAACCCCCGGAGCTTCCCCAAAACGTTCGCCCCCCCATGCAAGCTCACTCAAGCTTCGGGGGTATCCCCGTCGCTTAAATGCGGGGAA
>DAOQVZ010000172.1:0-4715 GCA_035341815.1 bacterium | reverse complement strand
GACAGCCCATGACTTACAGGGGCAATATACTGAGAAACAATTTTCTTCACCACATAACCGGACATTATTCACCCAATTCAACTCACGGAGTAAGGGCTGTTCACATAGACGGGCTGAGCTCAAATCTCACGCTGTCAGGCAATGTCTTATACAGGACGGATGGGATATCATCCTCTGCTCCTGACTGCAGGTTTGAGAATAATATTTTTGTCAACTGCTTTCCGGGGCTTTCACAGGGAAACAGGAGCAATATCATGGAAAGCGACGGAAAACTGAACAGCAGGGGATACAGGCTGTTCGAGGTTTTCAAAAAGTTTGAATATAAGACTCCTCCCTGGAACGAGAGATACCCGCAATTATCGGATATTTTCAGCCCGGAAAAAAGACCTCTTGGATGGCCGAGAAATATAACCATAGAAAGGAATATAAACTTGGGAGGAACTTTTGCCATATATGCTTCTGGTGTGCGTACGGGCAACTTTATATCGGATAATCTTGATGGGAAAGACCCTCTTTTTTTCAATATAGACGCCCTTGATTTTCGAATAAGGCCGGGTTCTCCCGTTTACGAACAGATTGGATTTGAACCCGTTCCTTTTGAAAAGATAGGAATTTACAACGACCAGCTGCGCGCATCCTGGCCTGTCAAAAGAGAGATAGGCAAATACTTTGATCCTTCAAAAGAAGCGGCGGGCGCAGCAAAACCAAAGGAATATTCTGTTCTGAAAAAGATATCGGCGATAAAGATAGACGGAAAACTTGAAAAGAACGAATGGATGGGACTGGATAAAAATAAAGCTATCCTTATAGATAAATACTACACGAGTTCACAGGAAGAAGCCGCATGCAAAAGCCATGCATGGGTGCTCTACGACGATAAGTATCTTTACGTGGGGGTTGAGCACGGACCTGACCCATGGACGGAAGATATGCCTGTGACCATCAAACAACTTCCTATAGACTGGGGCATGACAGAAGTCTCCATAGAGGGAAAGGTCGTTGACGAAATAGGCGGATGGTGGCTGCCTGATATGGAAACAGGGCCCATATATATTTTCACAGGTCATCCTGATGGGAAGTTAAGAATACTGGACAGTTACTTTAAACTTCCCGTAGACCTCAGAGCCGAGCTTGAAAAGAGGGTTGAGTACGCAGCCGTAATGCACGACATAAACAATTACAGCTGGAGCGCCGAGCTTAAAATCCCTCTTGATACAATTAATATCAAACCCGGTGAAACCGTAGATTCAAGGTTTAACATAGGTGTCAGGAGAAGAAAAAACTGGTCTGCATGGATGTATACGGGAGGAAAAATATGGAGGCTGGAAGGAGGAGGCAGGATAATATTCCGGTAATATCCGTAAATCAAATATCAAGGAAAACAGCAAAATGAAAAAATGGTATGAAAAGCCTCTTTTTATCATTGCCCTTCAGGGCGGTACGGGGAAAAAGGATTTTTTGGAGGTTCCGGGAATACTGGAAAATATGGGTTTCAATACAGAACAGGGCACTAAACGTCCTGGAACCACCAATACGAGCCTTGAGACATCCCCTGAAAGCATGAGAGAATTCAAGAAATACCTGAAGGAAATACGAAAAAGCGGGATGAAATTTATCCTTTATCTCAATACCCACGTCCTTGCACAACCTGAAAAGTACAGGGAGTGGGCACAACAGGCGGAAGACGGAACCTTTCCCAAACTTTACGATACAAGCTATGCGGTTTGCCTTAACAGCATCTGGCGTGAATATTTTTTCAAGAAGCTTGAAGAATATGCTGACTGTGATATAGACGGAGTTTTTCTTGACGGTCCTTCCATGATTCGTGGAGGGTGTTTCTGTCCAAGATGCCGTGCAAGGTTCCTGAAAGAATATAAAGAAGAGATGACAGGAGAGAAAGAGAGGTTTGAATTCTACCGCGATACGCAGGATGATTTTTTCAAAGAAGCTTATAAACGTTTCAAAAAGTTGAAGCCTGAAGGTCTTTTTTACATGAATTTCAACCTCTTTGAACCGGCAGGCTCTTACCACTCCCTGCCTGAAGGGCTTGAATACAATGACATGGTGGGAACAGAAGCAGGCTTTCAGTTCTTTTCTCCCCCAAGGGAAATTAATCCCTGGCGGGTGAGCTTTATGTGCAAATTGCTGGAATCCTCCGTACCTGACAGAGCGCGCGTAAACTTCATAGCAGCAGACCAGAAACCATGGTCCCATTATATGCACACCCCTGTGGAAACAAAACTCTGCATAACTGCAACCGCGGCCAACGGCGCAAATATCTGGTACGGACCGCACAGTTCCATTGAGATACTGGACACACCGGGAGGCAGAGCCGCTGTAGAAATCATCCGTTTTCTGAACCTCAACAAAAAATACTACGAGTCTACGGAATCGGCAGCCAGGGTGGCGGTTATGCATTCCTTTGCCACAGGCAGGTACTACAGAACTTTGAAAATGAAGACCGATTTTTACGGGCAGAAAAAGGATTCCGGCCTTTCATGCACGGGCAATTTCACCTCTTCCCTGTATGGTTTCTGCAGTGCGCTGGCCCGTTCAGGTATACCTTACGATGTGGTAACAGACCTTGATTATACAATAAAAAACACAGGGCGTTACGACTGTATTTTCCTGCCTACATGCGCCTGCCTTTCGGACAACGTGATAAAACATCTTGAAGAATTTGTATCTGAAGGGGGCGTCATAGCGGCAACTCTTGACACTTCACTTTTTGATGAAACGGGTAAAAGAAGGAATGATTTTGGATTGAGGAAATTACTGGGTGTTTCTTTCGCGAATGAGATAGTTGGCTTTAAAAACTGGAACTATATTTCTACCAACGGGAAAGATCCGGTTTTCAAAGGCATTGACATACCTTTGCTTCCTGCGCCTGATTATGCCCTGAAAGTTATACCTGACAAAAATGCGGAAGTAGTTGCGCGTTTTCATGAACCCATGGCAGGACGTTACGAACCCCTAACCCCGCAGGGAATTCCCGCTATTGTAATTAATAAATTCAACAAAGGCAGGGCAATTTATTTCTCAGGGACATTCGGAGAGATGATGAATTCCTATTCTCCTCCCGAATACAGGAAAATGGTTGCAAATATTGCGGAGATTTTTGCAGGCAACCCTGTATCTTTAAAGGGAGGCATAAATATTGAGGTGGTTTTACGCAAACAGGAAAAGAGAATGATTCTCCATCTGATAAATTATGCCGGCCTGGTGCCGAGACCTTTTGAATCAATGGTACCGAGGCATAACCTGGAAATTAAAACAGCAAAAGGCAATTACGAAAGGGCATTTGCACTTGCAGGTAAGAAAGGATGTTCTTTCAGTCTGAAAGACGGCGAACTGAATATAAAAGTGGATACATTGAAAGACTATGAAGTCATCGTTATGGAATAAAGAAGCATAAAACATATAAATGGAGAAAAAATGAAAATTCATGGCTGGATAACGATAATCTTCCTTTTTATAATTTCAAATGGTGCGGCTGAAAATGAAACCTTAAGGATGTGGCAGAAAAAAAAAGAGATGCTTGGCCGCGACCCTTCCGTGATAGCTTACTATACATTTGAAGACATTGCAGACAGCCAGAGTGCAGCTAAAGACTTAAGCGGAAGGGGAGGAGACCTTATCTTCACGCCTGTGAAAGCAGGTAAAAAGGTTATAGACGACTTGAAGGTAATTGAAGGTAGATTCCCGGGCAAGAAAGCGGTAAGGCTTGACAAGGGATACTACCGGGGACCTGTCATAGATATAGAAAACAGGTCATTTACAGCGGAATGCTGGTTTCGGAGAAGCGGTCCTGCAACTGTTTATGAAGACATGACAGAGGGAAGTACAACCACGATACTTCTTGCGGGAGGAGGTGCAAAAGGGTGGACGCTCTATTACGCACCGAAATCTTCTCCTTCAACCCTTAATGCACATGTAAGCTGCATGCCCGGAACAACTTCGGACGGAAGGCAGAGAAGCTCTTTAAGGGCATCTGGAGGAGACTGTACCCCCGGCAGATGGCACCATGCCGCTTTTACCTGGGACGGAAAGGAAATAGTTGCCTATCTCAACGGCACCATGATAGGACGCAGGCAGCATGATGGACAGTATGTTCCTGCAGGCAGCGGATTAATGGTGGGATACAACACGTCTGAAATAATAGATATAGACGAGGTGGTAATATACAACAGGGTTTTGACTCCGGAAGAGATAAAGGAGACAGGGGAGGGGAAAGAAGGACTGGCGGCTGACAGCATAAGAACAATTTTCGCAGAGGCAGACAGGTTGATTGAAAAGAAGGATTTCAGCGGAGCAAGAAAGGAATATACAAAAATCAGGGATATAACGGGCATAGATTATGCCGAGAGCCTTATTCTTTTCAACGAGGCTGAAAGCTACAGGCTTGAGGGAAGGTATGAAGAAGCCCATTCGGCATACGATAAAATCCTCAAACTTCCCGGGATGAACGCTAACGGCAGGGCATATACCCTTTTTTCCAAGGCCCGGTTATACAGGGAAGAAGGGAAATACCCGGAGGAGAGGCATGCTTACAGTGAAATACAGGGCATTGAAGGCATTTCGGAAAACGACAGGATGCGGGCAGACAGGGGTATGGGGGACGCTTTCAGAAGCCAGAAGCAGTACGTTAAAGCCAGGGAGATATACGAAAAGCTTCTTAAAGAGGTTTCCTCAAAATATAATCCCAACGAGATACA
>DAOQVZ010000171.1:0-4899 GCA_035341815.1 bacterium | reverse complement strand
GAAGGCGGAAAAACTGTCGGTGCCGGAGCCGTGACAGAGATACTTGAATAAAAAACAATAATAGCTGAAAGCTTTTGGAGGAGATGGCATATGAGGGATATAGTTTCTTTGACCTGTGAAGGATGCAAGGAAAAAAATTATTATACGACAAAAAACAAGAAAATAAAAAAAGACAAAATAGAAATCAAGAAGTATTGTCCATCCTGTAATAAGCACATGCTTCACAAAGAAGGAAAATCTTAATCGAATTTCAATCATTGCATGGCACAGGAAACCCCGGATAATTGTTGACAAAAAAATTTGTTTTTTTTTTATTATATGTTATAATATTAACTTTTCTATGTGAAATTCCGGGGGAAATTCCGGCTTCTGAATGTTCTTGAAAACTTTTAATTTTAGGTCTGTAGCTCTAACTGGCAGAGCAACGGACTCCAAATCCGTGGGTTGGAGGTTCGAATCCTCCCAGGCCTGCAAAAGGATTTGACAAACATGAAAAAGAAAATAGCGAATTTCATTAACGGTGTCATCAATGAGTTAGGCAAGGTGAGCTGGCCTGAAAAAAAAGTTCTTAAAATCACGACAGGCGTGATAGTTTTTTTCATGGTGTTGTTTTCCATCTACCTTGGAGTTGCCGATATAGCGTTCTCCAAATTAATCAGAATGTTCTTAAGGTGAAAAAATGGGAAAATGGTTTATACTGCAGGTTAAAACAGGGCACGAAGACAAGATAAAGAAACTCTTGTTTAATCAGGATGACGATGTATTGAAAAAAATTCAACAGATAGTCATACCGAAAGAAGATGTCACTGAAGTAGTAAAGGGAGAAAAGAAAGTCAGAAGCAGGAAATTCTGGCCGGGATACATACTGGTTGAGATAGATGAATCTGCTGACGACATTATATGGCACAAAATCAAGACTACCCAGGGAGTGATAAAATTTCTTGGAGCCGGCAACCCTGTACCCCTGTCGGAATACGAAGCAAAGAAAATAATGAACGAGGTTGAAGAAAAGAAAGGCAAAACAACTCCCAAGGTGGAATTCGGAGTTGGTGACAAGGTGGAAATAATTGACGGTCCGTTTGTCAATTTTGACGGTATTGTTGAAGAAATATATCCGGATAAGGAAAGGCTCAGGGTGAGCATATCTATTTTTGGCAGGGCTACTCCCGTAGAATTGAATTATTGGCAGGTTGAAAAAACATAAAGGGGTGAATCAGATGGCTAACAAACCAATTAAGGCTTTGATTAAACTGCAAATTGCGGCAGGAGCGGCAACGCCTGCTCCGCCTGTTGGGCCTGCCTTGGGACAGCATGGCGTAAATATAATGGAATTCTGCAAGGCTTTCAACGCTGAGACAAAAGGTAAAGAAGGGACTATCCCTGTTATCCTGACTGTTTATGAAGACCGCACTTTTACCTTTATCAAGAAGACGCCTCCTACCTCCGAACTTATTAAAAAGGCTGCTAATATAGTCAAGGGTTCCGGTGTGCCCAATAGAGAAAAGGTCGGCAAGATAAAAAAACAGCAGCTTGAAGAAATAGCAAAGGTAAAGATGCCTGACCTGAATACAAAAAACATTGAGAGCGCCGTCAAAATAGTTGAAGCTGCTGCAAGAAGTATGGGAGTGGAAATAGTTGATTGAAGGGATTAAAGGAGACGAACGTGAAAAAATCCAAAAGATACAAGGGACTTTCAGATAATCTTGAAAAAGACAAGGTGTACGATATAGAAGAAGCAGTTGACAAGATAAAGGGGTTTCATTCGAGCAAGTTTGACGAAACGGTTGAATTGTCAATAAATCTGGGTTTGGATGTCAAGAAATTGCAGCAGCCTGTCAGAAACTCTGTAGTTCTTCCTCATGGAGCGGGCAAGACAGTGAAGATTCTTGTTTTTGCCTCAGGTGAAAATGCAATAAAGGCGAAAAACCTTGGAGCTGATTACGTAGGAGAACAGGACCTGACAGAAAAAATAAAAGGCGGTTTTCTTGATTTTGACGCGGTAATAGCTACACCCGATATGATGAAGCTTGTATCTCCTCTCGGCAAAATACTCGGTCCCCGCGGCCTGATGCCCAATCCCAAAACAGGCACTGTAACAAACAACCTGGAAAATATAATAAGCGAAATTAAAAAAGGACGTATTGATTTCAAGATGGACAAAGACGGTAATCTGCATATTCCGGTAGGCAAAGTCTCTTTTGACAGGGAAAAACTTGTAGAGAATATAAAGGCGGCTCTTGATTCGGTAGTTGCGGCAAAGCCGCCTTCTGCAAAAAGCAATTATATACGCTCGTCATCTCTTTCTCTTACCATGTCTCCTTCAATAAGATTTGGCACTGGTAAAATTTTGCAGGAAGCCGTTTAACAGAAAACCGTTCATGATATAAAGCATAATAAAATTTAAAATGTTTTTTGGAAAAAGGGCCCGCAACAATGGGACGGAGTTGAATAAATGAAAAAACTTAGCAAAGAGAAGAAAAAAGAACTGGTATCTAAGTTGACCGATGATATTAAGGAAAGCAATATCAATCTTCTTGTGGGGTTTTCAGGTTTATCGGTTATGGATATGCAGGGATTGAGAAGCGATTTGTCAGAATTGGGATGCAGCATGAAAGTTGTCAAAAATACGCTTCTGGAAAAAACATACGGAAACATAAACCATGAAGAATCATGCAAGGGGCTTACCGGGTCTGTCTTTATTGTCTGGACGAAAGGCAATGATGAGATAGGAGTTTTGAAAAAACTGCTTCTTTTCAAACAGAAAACAGAGAAGATAAATTTTAAAACCGGGATTATCAATAACAGGGTTTTTAATGAAGCGGAATTGAGCCGCCTGAGCGCCTTGCCATTAAGAAAACAGATAGAGGCTTCAGTAGTTTTCAACCTCAGGATGCCTTTGCTCAGGATAATAAATTCCGTAAGGTTTCCAGCTGCGAGATTAATCAGTAATTTGAACCAGATATCAGATAATAAAAAGGAGAAATAATATGGAAAAAGTCGAAAAAAATGCAATTGATGAAATAGTGGAAAAAATTGAGCAGCTTTCTGCTCTTGATTTATCGGAACTTGCAAAAAAACTTGAAGATAAATTCGGGGTGGCAGGAATGATGGCGCCTGTAGGTGCCTCTGTTTCTGCTGGACAACCAGCAGCAGGAGAAGAAAAGAAAGAAGAAAAGACTGTTTTTGACGTAATCTTGAAGACTTTCGGTTCCAATAAGATACAGGCTATCAAGGAAGTCAGGGCCATGACAAACCTCGGTTTGAAAGAAGCCAAGGAATTGATAGAAGCCTTGCCAAAGCCCATAAAGGAAAAGGTATCGAAGGAAGAGGCTGCAGAGGTGAAATCAAAAATGGAAGCAATTGGCGCGGAAGTTGAAATTAAGTAAAAATGCTGAGGGGTGAAAATGAAAATATTAGAAACTCCGGATCTGCTTGAGTTGCAGAAACTTCCTTATGAAAGGTTCCTACAGAATGATATCAGCCCTTATAAGAGGAAGATAGCAGGATTGGAAGAACTTTTTCAAAAAATCTTCCCTATAGAAAGCGATAATGGGAAACACCGCATAGAATATGTCCATTATATGCTTGAAGAGCCCGTTGATTCCATAGACGAATGTATCGAGAAGAAGAGCTCTTACGAATCCCGAATCAGGGTGAAGCTGCGCATTATTTCTTCAGAACCCGACATGCAGACAAAGGAATTGAAGGTGAAGGATATCAATGAACAGGAGATATACCTGGGTAGCCTGCCTTTGATGACAGAGAACGGAAGTTTTATCATCAACGGAATAGAAAGGGTTGTTGTGAACCAGCTGTTGAGATGTCCCGGAGTTTATTTCAAGGAAGAGCCGAGTATAGGGCAGAACGTTTTATATTCAGCCAAAATATATCCCTCGCGCGGTCTTTGGATAGAATTTGAGATAGATAACCACAATTGCCTCATAGTATGGCTGGGAAAGAAAAAGGTTTACGCCACCGTATTATTGAAAGCCCTTAATTGCAACGATGACGAGATAAAAAGCCTTTTTTACGGGAAGCCGGAGAATATGCCCTCAGGTTCGATAATAGCTGAAACTCTTGCCAGGGACGATACAAGATCATCCGAGGAGGCTTTGAAAAGGATTTACAAGGAGATGAGGCCGGGCTATGACAAGGTTAACATAAAGGAGGCGGCAAAATTTTTAAACCTGCTTCTTTTTTCGGATGAGGTTTACGACCTCTCAGAACCAGGCAGAAGGCAGGTAAACAAAGTTCTTAATCTTGACTTCAAGGAGAGATATCTTAGAAAGGAAGATATTATTGAGACTATCCGGGGTCTTCTCAATCTGATAGAGAAAAAAGAGGGCGTGGTACAGGATATAGACCACCTGGGCAATAAAAGAGTAAGGACTTCAGCTGAAATAGTCAAGGAACATGTATATGAAGGGCTTGTAAAGCTGAAAAGGTATGCCAGGGAAAAGATGGTTCTGCTGGATAAGGATGAAAGCAAAAAGGTAACCCTTCAGCTTTTGATAAACGGCAAGATTCTAATGACTGCCATCAACGATTTTTTTGCAAGAAACCAGCTTTCGCAGTTTCTTGAAAAAACTAATCCCCTGACAGAAATAACCCACAAAAGGAGGATTACGGCAGTAGGCGAGGGAGGAGTCAAAGAGCGCAAGAGGGCAAGTTTCGAAGTAAGAGATGTCCATTACACCCATTTTGGCAAGGTGTGTCCAATTGAAACGCCTGAAGGTGCAAATATAGGCCTTATAAATTCTCTTACCGTTCATTCGAAGGTGGATGAACTTGGATTTATAAAGACTCCTTATTACAGAGTTGAAAAGGGAAAAGTGACCGAGCAGTTGGAATATCTGACTGCAGACAGGGAAGATGAATTTACCATAGCGCCTCCCGGAG